>CAJXGR010000121.1 GCA_913053665.1 uncultured Spirochaetia bacterium | reverse complement strand
TTCAGTTTTTAAATCACAATACAGATCATTTCGTGAAATACGTCCCTGCCATATTCTTGGGGATGACGGACACAAAGAACAAATACCGTCCGATCATCTCTGACCCTAGCAATACGGTGAAATTAACAAGGGAAAACCAAAAAAGAGTATTATAATTCCCCTCATGAGTAATGGTATAAATCAACGCTATCGGCAAAATTAGGCCTCCCAAAATAAGCAATCCCATACGAGCAATTAGGTGATAACGAAATCGTGTGGTGAGTAGAATGGCAGTCCCCTTCAGCTCTCTGTCCTTCGTTTGACTCATATAAAAAAACGTGGAACTTAAGATAAATAGCTGGATGACAGTGGAAAAGATCATCAGCCCAAGATTCAAGTAGAGATAAGGAAAGCTTAACAACGCCTCTGACTGGAGCTTTTGGCTGGCCAGCATCACCATGATGGCGAAGGATGGGCCTAGAATAAAGGTGGTCATAAAAAACCTTAAGGCTGTGTTGGGGGTGTTCCAGGCAGGTCTTGCTGGGACCATGTAGATATAGGCGCTGGAGAAAATCCCGGCTAGTCCAGAGATTGCCACCAGACTTCCTAACAGGGTTCGGATGCTGTCCGGGAAAGATAAAAAGTTTAAGTAGAGTTCATCCAACCATAATCCGCCATAAAGAAAGGCCAGGAAACCGAAGATGCCAAATAAGAGGACTTCCCGACTGAGCCAGGATGTTCTCCACATCTTAACTGCCTTAAACGCGTAGATGGGTCGACCCAGATGAAAAACAGCTGTGTTCAAGGCTAAAGCTGAAATAAAAAGCATGGCTCCCGAAAATAGTCCGCCAAACTGCTTTAAAAGGCTGTGGGAGTCTGTGAATCGATGGAATATATCAAAGAACCAGAGGGCGATAAACCCTCCTACCGCCAATTGAGAAAGGGTCAAGAAGATAATGAGAGTGGGGTGAGCGTGTTCTGGATTGAATCTAAACTCGTTGACAGCTGTTCCTTTACTTGGCATTCCCTTTGGGAGAGTGATTTTAGTGGTTGACAGAGTCTGATCGCTGTCTGGCATGCCGGGGGCGTCCGCCTTGTCGTGATTCTCCACCCACTCACTAATATTCACCTTTTCGATGGTGATAGCATTTTCAGGACAAGCCTCGGCACAGGCCGGTGCATTATTTTCTGCCAAACGACCATAACACATATCGCATTTCGTGACGATCTTTCGTTCATGATTAAACTGTGGTACGCCGTATGGACAGTTCCACTGGCAGTACCCGCACCCGATGCAGCTATCCGCCATGTGTCGGACAATCCCTGTGACAGGATCTTTCTCATAAGCATTTGTGGGACAGCCTGCCATGCAGCTGGGTTCAATACAGTGATTGCACCCCATAGACAAGTAGAACTTTCTGGTATATGGGAACTTGCCAGCTTCAAGCTCTCCTACCCGCCGCCAGTTCACATCATGGGGATTATTGTTTTGCTCACTGCAGGCCACCACACAGCATTGACAGCCGATACACTTCTGAGCATTAAAGTGAAAGCGATATTGCTCACCTTCTTTGAGAGCCTCAGTGGGAATAAGTTGTTTATGAAACCCTTTAAACTCAGACAATGGATGCACTTGTTGGGTCATGGATTTAGAGGACTCAATCGCCTCATTCATTTTATGGGAAGCCTTCATAGAGTCATCATCCGAGTAATTTCCTGATGAGTCCATGCAATCCTTTAAAGGCAAGTCGATTAAGTCTGTCAAGCTGTATTTCGTCATTCTCCCCTCAGTTATAGATAAACTGCTTCCCTATCAATATTTGCTTAGAGATTAAGTCTCAACAATTCTTTAATTCGCTAAAAGTCTTATGATACTGACAAGCAATATTCATGCCAATATAATTCTAATCAGTATGTTCACAGTACTCATGGATTGATACGGGTTTAATCGTAATTATCTAATCTCTTCTTTTAAGAGGTGGGCTTGGGAATCCTTTGAACAGACCTGTTTCCCCGAGTAACAGTTCTTTTCAACCGATCCATTCCACCTATTGATTTTTGAACAATTGTTAGAAATCCAGCACATGAACTTGTATTCATCCATTTGCAGAGTGTGCATAATAATTTACCTGGATTTATTGACTTCTAAGGTAATTGCCGATATTTTTATATCATGAAAGTATTAGAACAAACCAATGAAATCATCTTGTCCCGTGAAGAGTATGAGGCCTTGATTGAGCGGATTGAGGACCTGGAAGATCTTATTGACGCTTACAAGGTGAGGAATGAGCCTTCTAGACCCTGGGAGGATGTCAAAAGAGATCTCGGTTGGGATTAGATGTATCAAATTGAGATCAAAAGTAGTGCTGAGAAATATCTTTCAAAGATTCCCTATAAGTATCATGAAAAGGTGAAGGAAAAGATTGATGGGCTTGCTCGCAACCCTTTTCCACCCGGATGTAAAAAGCTTAAAGCTCCTGAGAAAGATCAATACAGTATTAGGGCAGGCCAATATCGAGTGGTTTATGAAGTTTATCAGGATGAGCTTCTGATTCTCGTCGTCAAGATAGGTCATCGAAAAGATGTTTATCGCTAATCCCTACCCTGAACCAGCCCTTTGTTTATGGACCATAGAGTTCTTTATTCAATCTCAGCCATAGGCAGATCAGAACGTGGATTGGGATAGATCGCCAGACTCCTCGGTTCAACAATCAAGTCCAGAGACTCCATGACAACCGCTCCAATCAGTGCATAGGACTTCTTCGGTTCAACAATCGCTTCAAACATCCCCTTCCTGCCACATATTTCAAGTTCCACACCCCAGACAATGTCTCTCTCGGCTGTTTCTTCATTGGCGTACTTCACAATCTCTCTTCTAATCTTCGGAAAGCTAAACTTCTTCGCCACATCTCCCGGTAAGACCAACAGGGTGGCCCCCGTGTCTACTTTCCCGTTCAGCTCAATGAACTCACTCTCTGTCAATGGATTCCTGATCTTGATGGTTGTATAGATAATCCCCATAACTCACCTCCTGTAAAAGTTTTAGTGACAAATTACCAAACGTTAGTCCGTCTTCTTCTCCCTTAAAACCTTTCTAAACAAGAAATAAACCCATAACCCCAGAACGATGACCAGAACGATGACAATAATAGTTAGTAGGTCTAAATCCTTGAGCCAATCATCATTTATGCTATCATCCTTCCTACTGATCTCTCTGATCCCAATGATAGATGGAACATCCTTATAACTCTGTTTAAACCAGTTATTCTGATGGATAAACCTACTGATATCATATTCAGACCGTTCTTTAGGTGGGTTGCCAAGAGATAATAGGTAATGATCCGTGTCCTTTAAAGTAATAAAAAACAAAAGCCTCTGAACCCATCTGAAGGTGATTCCCGTGATTTTAATGGGTGGATTCCTATCGTTTTCGATCACAAACCTGTAATAGAGATGCTTTTCACCCTCCAATGCTATACGATTCTTTCTTTCCTTCAGGGATTGGGGGCGTATAAACCGATGGATCACCCCCTGGGTCAAATACCTATAGCTTTTTTTCCCACCCGTTTCGCTGTAGTAAACACGTACATTGCGATAATAGTAAAGATGGCTGGTCTCAAAGATCACTTCATCGGCTGGTACGTTCCCCCCAAGAGTTATGACAGATTGGCCTTTCTCATCCAGCGTCTGGGTGAAACCTGTCACCCGTTTTTCATCATAAATAGTGGGTCGTACGTCTTTTCCTACTGTCTCTCCCGTTATCTTGTTGATACGAAGCTTTTTATTATAAAAACCCTCCACATTAAAGTCTAAATCCTTGTACTTCAGCCGAATACTCTTTTGTGACGTCTTCCCTCCACCCAATCGTATGCGATAATACGGATAATTCGATGGGTCAAAGCGAATATTCGTCTTTCGTAAGTCCACCTGTCGGCTGAAATCATAGATAAGACTTTGGTTCAATAGAGTCCACTTTTTTAAATCGTAAGATCCGTGTATTGTGACGTTCTTTTGGAAATCACGGTCTTTTATATCCAGATCAATGGATTGAATCAACCGGGTCTCTCCCTTTCTCACACGGACTATGATCTCTACAAATCGCTTATTCCCCCTATAACCTATTATCTTGAGTGGTATAGGCTTTGTTTTAACAGATAGACCCTGGTTTTTAAGGATGACATAAGGTGTTTCTCCTTTCTCAGAGTCAAACAGCCTGAGATCACTTTGTTCAATCCCTGTTCTCTCAAGAATATCCGCCGATAGTTTTAATCGATAGAGCGTTCCCTTCTTGAAAGGCCCTTTTACCATCGCTGAGTACTGAAAACCCTTCCCCTCGGAGGCTGTAAGAGTATCAACTATCGTAAAAGTCAGGAATAGACTGAGTATCAATAAGAAGTATCTCATGAGTCCTTCTCTCTATCTTTATCATCCGTGATGGAGATATTGATTTTTCCCTTGAATCGATGATAGAGCCAAGATGTGCCGATAAGGATTAAACCAACGATCATGAAGGATACGATGCGATACGGGGTGCTAAATCGCGCCATATCAAACAAGAAAATCTTCCCAAGGGTCAATACGAACAGGATTAAGGCCACTCGACGAATGTTGATATGATTGCCGATAATTCCCTTAACCATTAAACCTATGGAAAATAAGGCCCATAGGACGGATATGGCGGCTAGACTGGCTTTGGGAAGGTAGTCATGAAAGAAAGCTATGGTTTCTGTGTTCAAAATGGCGAATAGCACCAGGATCCATAAGCTATAGAAAAGTTTCTCATCCTTCAGGTCGCTATCAGAAAAGGTCTGGTGCCTCTCCTTTTTGATCAAAACGGCGAAGACAAAGGTTACAAGCAACAGAAAGCCGATGGTCAGGTATCTGGGAGCCATCAGATGGGTGAAACCACCATCAATTCGGTCTCCTATAAAAAGAAAGATTGTATTGTAGTCGTAGAACCAAAACTTGACTACTGTGATTATTAAAAGAGTGTAGGCACCAATCGTCAGGAGATGTCTCTTCAATTTTATGCCCATCCACAAAAGGGCTAAAGACTGGATAAGCCAAAATACAGTGATCCAGTACTCGGATACAAGGAGAGGGACAGTGATCACCAGGAAGAGAGAGGCTTCACTCAGGAGGATAACAAAAGTTTGAAGCTCTTGCCGCCCCTTGCGATATAAAAAGGTGGCCATCAGCAGGTAGGTTAAGGCGTATCCGATAGCTATAACGCTCACCCATTCAGCGGGATAGTGGTCTATTATCAGCAAAAAGCTTAGTAGAAAGGCAATAAACGAGTTGGGTAAGACAATCGCCAAACTGATTAACTTTTCCTTATTCTCCCTGAAAAAGAGATAGGCAAAGGGAATCACGCTATAGATCAGGTAAAATCCATTTAGGAAAAGGAGAGCGGGCCAAAACTTCTCTGAGCGAATCCCCGTATTATGGAAGGTATAATGATTTAAAAGCCAGCCGATATAAATGATATAAGTCGCAATAAATCCCAATATATTAAGGAGATTCCACTTTTTATAAAAAGCAACCCCCAAAATCCCCATATTCAGGATGCTTATGTAGGTCATGAGGGCGATCTGGTTGTCCTGACCAGTGCTTAAGAGAATCGGGGTCAGGAAACCACCCATCATTCCAAGAACAGCCAGCCATTTCTCGTCATAAGCCAGGGATAAGGCCATTGAGAGGACTGTAATCAATATCATGATCCCGAAAGAACTGGTCTGACCAAAGAGTTCGTATATCTGGAAGGCCGCAAAAGCCGAAAAGTAAAGGACGGCGATCCCTCCACCAATAAGGAACAAACCAAAGGTCTTATAATTCCTTTTTTGGAAGATCGATCCACCTATCAAGAACCCTATACCCCAAAGGTAGGCCAGTGAAACCCGTCCAACTGGTCCTATCCACCCTTTGTCAAAGGAGTATTTGAGGAAATAGCCAATCCCAAAGACCATAGTGATAATCCCCACAATGAGTATCCATTTCTGTCCCAAAAGGACTTCAAAGCTGGGAGAATCGTCATCCTCTTTCTTTAAAGCCTTTTTAGGGGATACACTCTCTAAAACTTTGACCGATACAGGTTTTGGTGGGGAGACGTCTATCTTTTCGACAGCCTTGCTTTTGACCGATACAGGTTTCTCCTCTCCAACAGCGAATGGGATCTTCTTCAACTCGGCGACAAGGTCTTCCTCGATGAGGTCAGCCTTCTGCTTCAGCTTTTCCAGGCTCCTGAAGATGTCTTTACTTAGAGATCTGAGATGGTCTACTTCATGGAGGATACCAAAATAAATGGATAGCTTCTTGTAGATAACATCCTTAAAAGCATATTGGCAATGGTTGCATTCTTTGGTCAGAAAGGTGATTGCCTTCTGACACCTTGGGCATTCCATGATTGGCTCCTGTTAAGGGAGTTAGGACTTCCTTCTTCTGTAGGGTGTAACAAACTTTTCCTCTTTGATCCACTTCTCAAGGGCATTAGAATCATGGGGGATCATAATAGTTTGAATGAAGGAAGTAGATTGTGATCAAGACAGCCCATTTCATACATCAACTCCATAAAAGATTTCCTACACGTCGGGCAAAACTGAAGATAGTCCAATTCTGCCCGTAGCAATTCATTTCGCCATTATTTCTCACCCATACCAAGATTCAATCCCACAGAAGCCAACAAGTCTTCCAGGCGGGTTAAATCGGCAGGAAGCAGGACATTCACGTGGGATTCAGCCAGTTTACCCAGTTGACTGATATAGCTTTGGCTCAAACGGAGATTCACGGCCTCATCCCCTCCGCCAAGAGCAATCGCTTCCGCCAGTTTCTCGATGGACTGGGCGGTGGCATCAGATATGGTCATGATCTCACGAGCTCGTCCCTCTGCCTCATTGACTCTTTTCTGCATTTCACCCTCTGATCTGTTGATCAATTCAGCCTTAAGCCCCTCGGAGCGATTCACTCGACTCTGTCTATCCCCTTCCGCCTTGGCAATCAGAGCACGCCGATCTCTCTCAGCCGTCATTTGCTGTTCCATAGCGTTCTTTACTGAACTGGGTGGGACGATATTCTTGACCTCATAGCGGTGAACCTGGATCCCCCAACTCTCATCCACTTCTGACAGCACTTCCAAGACCTTGGAACTAATGAGATCACGTTCCTCAAAGGTTCTATCTAAGTCAATAGTACCAATCACTGATCGAGTCGTCGTCTGAGCCAATTGAGTCGCCGCAAACCGGTAGTCCGTAATGCCATAGCTCGCATTCACAGGGTTAATCACACTGATATAGATCACCCCATCCACCTCAACTCTCACATTGTCCTTTGTAAAACACTCCTGAGGGGGTACAGCCATGGTTTCCTCCTTCAGGTCCTTGATAAAGGCAACCTTGTCAATAAACGGTATGAGTGGGTGAAAACCCGCTCCCAAAGTCTTATGATACTTTCCTAGACGCTCAACAATATAAGCTGACTTGGTGGGAACAATACGTATCGCCTTGATCAGCTTAAATACAAAAATAACAACCAAAAGGAGCAGTACAAGCCCACCGATTGTGTCTAAAATGTCACCACCGAGTAACTTGTTTATTATGCTTTCTAACTTATTCATGTAAATCCTCCTATACAATTAACTTAGTCATTGATTATTCTGTCTTGTTTCCACCCATTTGTTTGGAGACCTCACCAATCCCTTGAAAAAAGCCTTTGATGTTGGCGAGTTGTCCAGGAACCACCGAAACTTTGGACGACTGAAGGATATTACCCAATTCAGTAATAAACTGCTCCACAATCTGCATCTTGACGGCCTTGTCACCCCCCGGCTTCTGGATGGCCTCTGCTATCCGCTTGATCCCGGAGGCTGTCGCCTGGGCGACTAAAGCTATTTCTTTTGCTTTTCCCTGAGACTCATTGATACGTTTTACTTTCTCACCCTCAGATAAATTGATGGCCTCCTGACGTTCTCCTTCTGACAGAGCGATACGGGCTTCTTTATCCGCCGTGGCCAAAAGGATTTCTGCCCGCTTCTGTCGCTCAGCCTCCATCTGCTTTTCCATAGTGTCAA
This sequence comes from uncultured Spirochaetia bacterium, assembly GCA_913053665.1. Lineage (GTDB taxonomy): Bacteria > Spirochaetota > UBA6919 > UBA6919 > UBA6919 > CAJXGR01. The sequence goes on along the minus strand of CAJXGR010000121.1, from coordinate 612 downwards.
TGATCTTGGCCGATGGGGTAATGTTTTTTATTTCATATCGCATCATCTTGATTCCCCACGGGTCTGAGGCCTTATCGATCTCCCTGACGATGCTCTCATTAATGGATTCCCGTTCTGTGAAGGTCTTATCCAGGCTGATTTTACCGATTTCCGCTCTCATCGTTGTTTGAGCCATATTCACACTCGCACGACGATAGTTCTCAATGCCGTAACTCGCTTTATGGGCGTCCACAACCTTCAGATAAACCAATCCATCCACCTCCACCTGAATGTTATCCCGTGTGATACAACCTTGAGGGGGGATGTCCAGAACTTGTTCCCGCATTTCCTGTGTGTAAGCTACTCTATCGATAAAGGGATAGAGAAAGTGCCATCCAGGGGACAGTATCTTCTCAAAACGGCCCATACGCTCTTTGATACACGTATCCCGCTCAGGAACCACAATCACCATCTTGACAAACACGTACAAGAAGGCCAATACACTAACCGCTAACCAAAACATAGTTTCCTCCAATGTGATAAAGTTTTATTTATAAAGCCTTTGATTTTAGTAAAATAGGGACTGTTCCACCTGTAGGGGCAGACCCACGTGTCTGCCCAATTCAAAGGTCT
>CAJXGR010000120.1 GCA_913053665.1 uncultured Spirochaetia bacterium | reverse complement strand
ACGAACAAACTCTTCCCTGACTTCCACACATCAAAAGCTAAGATTGTAAATTGAGGCGATTAGAATAGATAAATCCCGTAATAATTTGGATAATTTAACACTTCATACAGCGTTTGGTAAATATTTTTTAAAAAAAAGTGAAATCTTGTTATATTTGCCCTTATGACTTTATTGGATTATATTCTCCCACCCCTGATTGGAGCTGCCATAGGCTACATGACCAACTCCATCGCCATAGCAATGTTGTTCAAACCCTATAAAGCATGGAAGGTTTTAGGATTAAAGGTTCCATTCACGCCTGGAGTCATCCCAAGACATCGTGAGGAGCTCGCCCGAAATATAGGCAACATGGTTGGCAACCTTTTGCTGAACGAAGAAACTCTGGGCAAACAGCTTACGTCCCCCCATACACAGGGAATATTGAATAAGATGATTCAAAATAATCTTGATCGACTCATGGACTATGACTTCCCTCCCATTGCCAAATTAGTCCCTAAAGCATTTAGCGATATCTTCCATAGCTCATATCAGTCTCTAAAAGATGTATTAAAGAATATCTGGCATGATTTCCTTTTGGGTCCGAGCATAGAGCCATTAATCCGCTCTTTAGTAGACTCAAACATAGACTCTCTCTCTGAAAAGAGCCTGAAAGACCTAATGAAGCAAAAAGACGCTGAACAATGGATTAAAAAGACGGTCTCGAATATTCTAAACGAAATCATTGAACAGCATTCCTTAAAAGAGTGGCTGGAGAGTAATTTAGATAGGTTCAAGACGAATACGACTCATTTGGAAGACTATATCCCTCAAGAACTATTAGACCTGCTGATTCATTGGGTTAAAAAGGAACTACCCAATTTTCTGGATCAAATGGAAAAGAGTATTTTTGACTCCAAACTCGACCAGAAGCTGTTTGTTAATTTTAAGGAGTTCATTTTTTCTTATCTGGAAACACTCAACGCGGCCCAACGATTCTTTGTCAACGTGTGGGGAGTCGAAGAGCGTGTCGAAGAAGATCTGCCCGTGGTGATCCAACAGGCTATCCAACAGATTTTTAGCAATCTGAGATCAGAGGAGACTCAAGATAAAACTTTAGAAGCCTTGAGAATATCCCTGAATCGTCTGATGGAAAAAGCTATCGGTGAATTAATAAATGATATGGATGAGTCAGATTATGATCAGCTCAAAGAACAGATCGTTGCAAAGATACAAGATTACTTTCATGACCAGAATAAACAAGACAAGTTGGCTGATAGCATTACACAAGTTTATAATCGCTTCAAAGACAAGCCTATAAAGGAAATATTGGGATACACGAACCTGTCAAATGATTCGGTTAAAAACTCAATAAATAACTGGCTAGTAAAAACCCTGCAAAAAGAGGATGTTCGGAACGCGATCTATCAGCATCTTGAAACTAAACTGGATGACTTTGTCTTTCACAAGCCTATTGGTCCATTAAATCAGCTTATTACCATTGAATCGCAAAATAAAGATAAAATATCCAGTTATATCGGCCAACAGCTTATCAATCTAATTCATAAGGATATAGGCCAAATTGTTGAGGCTGTCAATTTAAAAAAAGTCGTCATTGATAAGATTAATTTGTTCCCATTAGAAAAGCTGGAAGGACTTTTACAAAGTATCATACGAAAACATTTGAAGTGGATTAATATTTTTGGTGCTATTTTGGGCTTGATTATTGGGAGCTTACAGATTATCTTTTAATGACTTAATCAGAGGGGGCGTGAATGAATTATAGAAAACCCTATCTCTATGGATTGTTTGGAATTACCCTTTTTATAGTACTGATAAGTTCCTTCTGTTCTTCTCCGGATCAAGGTGTTAGAGGTAATCGTAGATCGTCCAGGATGTCGCGTAAAGCCTTCAAGAAACAGCCTATTTACCGCTTCTTCCTAAAAGAAAAGAACTTAACCCCTTCAATGAAGATCAAATGGATTGAAATATACTATAGAATAAAGAATCCCTATGAAAAAAAGCTTCTCTTCAAGGCTCTATCGAAAAGTCTTCATGCCCATGATATTCAACCCATTTTCCTGAAACTGAATCACCGATCCTTAAAATCAAAACACCATGTCGCCCAATTTATAGGCAGAATCCATAATAAAGCACTACTCAAACAACTATTTATACTATTACAGAGTCATAACCGCTCTTTGAACCGTCATGCTGGATACTTCCTTCAATTTATTCCTCCAGAACGCTTTGCCAACATGCTAAACCAGTCCAAACTTCTATCAAGCCCCGATTACGTCAAGATAGGGATCCTTAAAATCATCGGAAAACAAAAGTCCTGGAAATCCCTTGAGATTCTATTTAATCTTTTTGAAAATCATCCTAATATAAAAGCCTATTCTCTGTGGGTCTTTCATGGAATCCAACGTAAGCATCCCCGAAAAGTCCTCCCATTCCTACTATACAAACTTCAGTCCAAAGATAGTCGTATCATTAAGAAGGCAGGCTTTCTACTTGGACAAACCAAAAATCCAGCAGCTATTTTACCACTTCTATACAAGATCACTCATAGTCCAATGGATCTTAGAAGATATCTATCCAAAAACCTGGTCCACCTAACCAATTCCTCCACGATCCCCATACTTGTCAAGGGGTTTGAAATCGATAATCCATTACTTCATAAGGAATTAGTATGGATACTTGGAGAGTCTCATAAAAAAGAAGCTATCCCTCACCTGATCCATCAATTAGATAGCCCTAACAGTGAGATTAGAAAAACCACGATTTTGGCCATTCTTAAGTTTAAGCAAAAAAACATACAAAACTATTTAGTCAATAAGCTTAATGATCCAAGTGGTCGGGTTCGTATTCATGCTATTTGGGCTTTAGCAAATCTCAAGATTAAAAAACTACCCCCTAAACTTATCCAGAAGCTGGAAGATAAAAACAAAAACGTGAGACTCTTTGCCCGATGGGCCATCCTGAAACTATCCAATACCAGGAATTGCAAGTATTTATTAAAGTCTGTAGAAGATATGAAGCCGTTCAGTCAAGTTGTTATAATTGAAGTCTTCGCTAAAGTGAGACTTAAAAAGGCTTTTTACTATCTAAAGGATGTTTTGAGGGGAAAAGGCAGTCCAACACTAAAGCTGAAGGCCATCGAAGCCTTAGCTAGACTCTCTGATCCCCGTTCCATCATGCCATTACTGATGTACTGCCAATCGAAGAACCCGAAACTACGAGCTTCAGCCACCAGAGCATTGGGTTATCTAAGAGATAAAAAGCTGTTCTTACATTTTGTCAGGCTTTTAAAAGATCCCCATCCACTTGTGAGGCAGGAAGCCGCCTGGGCTTTGGGGAAGCTGAGGCTGAAAAAAGGTATCCAACCGCTTATTCGTACTCTTTACAAACGAAATGAATCCAATAAACATGTTAGAAAAGCTGTGACGAAGGCATTACTGAAGCTTAAAAAGAAGTGGAATCAAGGGTCAAAGGATATTTAGGCTAAAACCTTCCACCAATTCGGCCCTTCAATCCTTTAAATCTTCCCAGTATCTTCTGGGGTTTTCCGTGTTTGCGTACTTCAAAGTGAAGGTGAGGACCTGTAGAAATACCTGTACTCCCAACTTTCCCAATAAGGTGCTTTTTATTGACTCTCATCCCCCGTCTCACAAGTATTCTTGATAGGTGCCCATAGTAAGTACTGAGTCCCTTCCCGTGATTTATGATGATAAGTTTACCATATCCCCCTCTCCAACCAGCAAAGGTGACTTTTCCTGAGCGAGCGGCCCTAACGGGTGCTCCGTATCGTGCTTTTATATCTAAGCCGGAATGGAACTTATATCGCCGCCATATTGGATGATATCGTCTTCCTACTCCTGACACTAACTTTCCACTCACAGGTTTGGCAAATACATTTTGTAACTTTCTTAATGGGCTTTCTTTAGGAAGTTTGGCACCCGGTATAAAAAGCCGTTCTCCCCGTGTGATCCGATTATTAACAATTTCATTGATAAAGATAATATCCTTCACGCGGACTTTATATTTTTTATACTTTAAAGCAATCTTTCTTAAGGTTTCTCGCGATTTTACCGTATGCAAAATCCCTTTAACTGTAGGGATCAGCAGAACCGTATTCACTCTAAGGGATTTTGGCCCCTTGATTTTATTGAAACTAATAATTGTATCAATATTACTATGATATCTTCTCGCGATTTTACTTAACGTGTCACGGCTGCGTATCACATGGGTTTGAAACTCTATTTTTTTGAAGTAACCATCATACTCAACGATACTGTCATTGCCATCAGTAATTAAGAAATCTTCGCTTTCTTCCATACCCCTCAAGAAAAAAGGGTATAAAAGATTATTGACAGACTGACTCAAAGAGGCTTTCTGATGGTTCCCATTTGGATCAATGCTATAACCTTTTTCTCTGGGTTTTTGCTTATGGGATTGGGAAGCCAGCGGACTACTAAATGAAAATATGATACTGATAAAAACCAGGAAAAGTCCAATACTTATAAAAAAATGCTTCTTATGGTAGAAAAAGTATTTAATGTCCAAGAATCTTTCTTGAAGTTTGTAGTGCATAGGATTGTTTCTCACATAAATAATTTTCGGTCAATTTATAAAGAAGTTAAGAAGTTAATCAAAATATCTTGGAATAAGTCAAATATAGATTCTTATAAGGTGTTAAATGCCATTCAGTTAACCTTAATAAGGATTTTAGATCCTTTTAAAGAACAATCACCAAGACTTTAGCTTTTAAAACCATTAAAAAAAGAAGTATGAGTTGACTTTTGATAATAATATAATGAAATTTAACGATATTCAGTAGTAATAAAGTGATTTAAGCAAAAAAAGTTAAATAATTATATCTTTTTCTGTTAGATTATTTGTAAATATAGATTATCTTTAAATGAAAAAAACGGGTGTGTGAGACCTATGGCAACTGAATTTGATGATATCCATAAGAAAATTGGAGCTGATAAACTAGACGCTACAGAGCAAAAACAAATATTAGAGAAATTCAAAGATCACGGTGGAGAGGTTATCAAACCCCCTAAGATAGGCCAAGGCGATGACTCAGCCAGATCTAATGATAAAAGTCCTGTAGAAAGCCGTCGTAAGCGAAGCTCTTCAAGAGAACGTGAGAAGAAAAAAGCTTCAGAAGCGAGATCTAAAGCGTTCAGAGCTTCTGAAACTGGATCCTCGCAGCAATCTACCTTTTTTGATAGACTTTCACTGTATCTCAATGCCTATTTCTCAGGGGTTGTCACCCTGTCAGGAAAACGCTATAAAGCCAAGTTTATTCACACCACCAAAACAACACTCAATACTGAGCTTACTCAATTAACCAATGTTGTTAACTCTATATTATACCCAAAACGAGGGGATCTAAAGCTCATCAAAGGGATGCTCATCCAACAGGACGCTTCCTTATATGAACTTTTACGTCTATTCAAGCAGATCTACCAGTTAGAAGATTTTGAACTCCTGCAAAAACAAACCTCCTCCTACCGAAACGATGTTGATTTCATTCTTGTAGAAGAACCTATTAAAAGAATCTACAGGCGTTTATATCTATTTTGGCCCTATTCCCATCGTCTTAAAAACGCTATACAGTATGGCCTGAATATCCATGTGGAATATAATAAACTCAGTCATGAAGAATTTATTGTCCAGCTAAAGAGAAGTCACGATAATATCCATTTCATTTTTGATGTCTTCTTTTTAAAGCTCCATTACGCCTATTGTAAAATCATCAGTGAAAATCTTTTTGTCCAAGACTATGAACGGCTCTACCAACGTTTACACATCCAAGAGACCGAAACCGTTGGATATCTCATAGAACAATCCATGAAAAAGCGAGAAGAGAGCCATCAAGACGATGAAAAAGTTGAGAGTGATCATTCCAGTCACCCTGATCAAGAAAATATAGAAGATGAAATCCATGAGATACCTCCAGAACTTGAAGTTGGTATGGAATGGATAAACAATCTCAATTTTATAAAAGATAAGGTCACGGAAAAAGACCCCAAATTCTACCTCAACGAAGATGATAAAATGCTCATGATTTATGTCATCCTTGAGGAGTTCGAAAAAGAGTTTTCATTTATACTGACTTCCAATAAAATCAATTTTAATGTTGATTGGTTTCAAGGGAAAAAGCTGGACCCAAAAAAAGAATTAAACGATCTCTATCTAGGAGTCAATGCTTGTCATGATAATCTAAAAAGTTACATTGATATCTCAAAAAGCATCCATCAAGCAGAAAGTGACCCTGCCATGTCCCCAAGGAGCGATCGTGTGCATAAGCTCAATCTTTCTTTGATCAGAACAGGGAATATTGCAAGAACCCGACTCCTTGATATCACTATATCCCTAGGACAAATACTTATCTGGCTGACTCAAAAAGGGCAGGCGGTTGTTCAAAATTCTGACGAAAAGCTACATTTTGATACCATTGACGGTAAAAAAAGGGTGGAAGGGAAAACAGCTCTTGAGGCCATTGCCGTGTGTAGTAGCTTCATAGGCTATCTCAGATACCTGTTAGAGTTTGCCGAGTTATCCGGTTCTTCTCTTAAAATCAAAAAGATCTAAAACCTATATACTGATTGAATCCCCCAGTGAAGAGGCTGGCTATTATGATTCATTTTATCCTGGGGATTCACTGCCACCAACCGGTTGGTAATTTTGATTTTGTCTTTGAATCAGCCCATGACCACTCTTACGCACCTTTTTTACAGACCCTTGCTGATTTTCCCTCTATCCAATGCACTTTACATTACTCTGGTATTCTATTTGACTGGGTCAAAAAGAATAAACCAAAGACTCATGAGCTTATCATTTCTCTCACCCAAGCAGGTCAGCTGGAAATTATGACCGGTGGCTTCTTTGAACCCATCCTTACAACGATCTGTCAGGATGATCAACTCGGACAAATCACCATGCTGACCGACTACATAAAAAAAGAGTTTGATTATTCGCCAAGAGGATTATGGCTAACAGAGAGAATCTGGGAACCTCATCTTGCCCGAACCCTTTCCAAAGCAGGCATCCAATATGTTACGGTGGATGACAGCCATTTGAAGCAGTCGGGTATTCAGTCTGATGATTTGTTCCAATATTTTATCACTGAAGAGTTGGGTGAACGTGTTTATGTTTTCCCCATCTCTGAAAGACTTCGCTATTTAATCCCTTTTCAAGAGCCTGAAAAAACCATTGACTATCTTAAAGAGATTGATCAGAAGGGAAATGATCAGATTGTTGTTCTTGCCGACGATGGTGAGAAGTTTGGAGACTGGCCTGGGACTTATGACTGGGTCTATAAAGCTGGCTGGTTAAAGAGATTCTTTCAATTACTTGTTGATAATCAAGACTGGATCCAGGTCTCTACATTCTCAAAGATTATTGATGCCTTCCCACCCAAAGGAAAAGTATATATACCCACGGCATCCTATGAAGAGATGATGGGTTGGGCTTTACCAACACCCAAAGCCCTGGACTACAAAAAGGGAAAGGAATATATTCATCAGCAGGACTTTCTGACCACCTTTTATCGCGGGGGATTTTGGCGTAATTTTCTTGCTAAATATCCTGAGAGTAATGGCTTATACTCTAAAATGCAGTGGGTGAGCCAAAAAGTCAATGGGATGGGAGAAAGTGAGACTAAAGATTTAGCCCTCAAAGAATTATGGCAGGGCCAATGCAATTGTGCTTATTGGCACGGGGAATTCGGTGGACTTTATTTAAACCATTTGCGTCACGCTATCTATCAGCACTTAATTGCCGCAGAAAACTTAATGGATAATGACTTAAGCCCATCTATTCCCTCAATCTTCTGTAAGGACTACAATTCAGACGGTTATGATGAAATACTTGTTTCTAACAGTAAGTTAAATGCCTACTTCACAGAAAAAGGTGGTCAACTAATTGAACTAGATATACGAGACAGTCAGTTTAACCTTCTGAACACACTGAGCAGGCGTCAGGAACTTTATCATCAGTCTATATTGGAATCGAGTACCCAGGATGATCCTTTAGGACAGTCTGAAAAGACGATTGAAAGCATTCATGACCTTGAAAAGAAGAGAGATAAAGACATTGAACGTCATCTCATCTATGACACCCATGAGCGTTACAGCTTTATCGATCACTTCCTCCCGATGGATATTTCTTTTGAGCAGTTTAAAAAACTAAAGTATAGTGAATTAGGGGACTTTACCCAGGATAGATATGAGGGGCATGCACAAAACCGTGATGACCGTGTTGAGATCACTTATTTGAAAGAAGGATATCTAAAGCATCTGGACCAAAGAGGATTAATATCTTTAGTTAAGAAGTTAACGATGGATGATCATGGTATTCTGGCAAGCTATCAATTTAGAAACCTTTCTGATCAGGAACTGACCTATCGTTATGGTGCCGAATTCCGAAATTATTGGCGATATTAAATAGATCTTTTTCGTCTTTGTTGGTTAATAGTTCCTGAACTTGTGGCCTAAGGTACTCAAGTACATCTGCAAGATCACGAACAGCTTGGCGCCTATCATCAATACTAGAGCCATGCCTCCTGTAATTTGTTGTTGCAGCATTAATACGTTCTACAATATTCTCATCTTTGGACGGCATATCAGCATTAAAAATATTCTCGAACCCTGCCTCTGGCTTGTGTA
>CAJXGR010000119.1 GCA_913053665.1 uncultured Spirochaetia bacterium | reverse complement strand
GTAGGAAGATGAGCAAGTCTCTTGGCAATGGGATTGACCCTCTGGAAGTGATTAGTGAACATGGTGCGGATGCTCTTCGCTTTACCATAGTGAGTTTAGCCCCTATTGGACTCGACGTAAAGCTGGGATTTGACAAACAGCAAAATGACTTTCTTGTCGGGACAAGATTCTGTAACAAAATCTGGAACGCCTCTCGCTACATCCTTATGAATCTCACCGACGGCTCCATAGGGGACATATCCGGTCTGTCTCCCGATTTAGCGGATGAGTGGATATTATCACGACTCCAGGACACTATAGAGCGTGTCAACAATGATCTGGAGGTCTATCGCTTCAACGACTACGCTAAGGACCTATACGACTTTATCTGGCATGACTTCTGTGACTGGTATCTGGAGCTTTCCAAGATCAACTTGTACGGGGATTCCCTTGAGAAAAAGAAGACAGCCGTCGCCACCCTCGTCTATGTCCTTTCAGAGAGCCTTAAGCTCCTTCATCCTATTATGCCTTTCATCACGGAGGAGATCTGGCAAAACCTTTCTCAAGAGGGGGACAGCATTATGGTAGCCCCTTATCCCAGTGTTCAGAAAAAGCTTGAGAACCCCTCATCTTCTCAAAAAATGGATCTGATCCAGGAACTGGTCTATCAAATTCGCAATATCCGTGGAGAGATGAACATCCCACCGGAGAAGAAAGTCGATATTGTCATCCAGACGAAGGATCAAAAGATTCACACCTTATTTATCGACTACGAGAAGTATATATCAAGTCTGGGAAAAGTCCTCTCAGTGGATGTCAGGGATGCGTATACATCAGACTCCAAGTGTGCAACAAGCGTAGGCAAGGGCTATGAGTTATTTATCCCTCTAAAAGGGTTGATTGATCTGGATAAAGAAAAAGCCCGTTTGCAGAAAGACCTTGCAAAGGCTGAAAAGGAACTTGATAAAAGTCAGGCAAAGCTCAGCAACGAAAAGTTCCTGAGTAATGCGGATGAAGCCATTGTGGAAAAGGAAAAAGCCAGATTAGACCAGGCTCAAGTCAATATAGAACAGATTAACAAGAGCTTGTCGACCTTATTCTAAGGGATCATTGGATAATTCCATGACTTCTTTTTCCTCTTTAAAGAGAGTCTCAACCTTGTTTTTAATCTTTAGCAGATAGTGTTTATATCTTCTACTCAAGGTTTTATGGACGTACACGAAGCGAAAGTTATTGGAACTGAAGCCAAACTCTTCGCCTGACCCTTGAATTTTAACAACTATACGAAATAATCGGCCGTCATAAAAGGTCAATTCTATAAACTCAAGAAGTGGGTTGATCTTCTGAACAGGAAAGTAACGGTAATGATAGACCGGATGAGGTTTAAAGAATCCGGGCGTCCATTTGTCAACCTCACTATATACTTTTGTCCCATCCAGCATGGGTTTCAAGCCGATTTTATATGCAAAAACCTTTTTGAGAGTGACCTGACCCTCCACATAATCGCGTTTGGGATCACTGGTCTGCTCGATCAGCACATCATCATTGTTCACGTAGAGCTTCCGTTCCCTGGGGTGATCATCATTTATAAAGTAATGATTTCTGGTGAAATACTCTGAAGGGGCTTTCATATCTGGTTTATACTCCAGTAAAATGGCCTCCACCTCACCTATGGTCATTCCCAGGGTGAACTTTTTAAAGCCCTTATCCCACTCATAGGCGTTTAGAGAGATCGTTAAACCTGAGCATAAAAATAAAACAATCATCCACTTTTTTATGTAACCCATTATATGACTCCTTTTTTTGATTCTCGGAGGCTGAAGGCATTAATTTATCTCTTTTATGAAGGAAAAAATCATATTTCTCCCAAGAAATCGAGAGAAAACAGGATCATCCTGTAATCCCATTTTATAACGATATTTAGATCGGTCACCCAGATCCTGCCCCACCGAATAGAGAAAAATTAGCAATTTATATGAATTTAATAGACGATTCGGTCGATGGCTTAGTATCTTTAAGTAAAAGAAATTATTATTTAATTTCCATGGGTGAGGGAAGCTATGGCAAGATATACACCTGAAGAAAAGATCGCCTATCAGAATGAACTCAAACAGTTTAATCAACAACTGACGGATAAAAAAGCCCAGATTGGCAAGTTAGAAAAAGAAATGAAGGATGACACGTATGATTTGGCCAATTACTACCTCATTGCCATTGTCAATGAGCATCTTGAGTCTGTATATATCAGTTGTCTAAAGAGTAAGGCCTGTGAGCAATATTTAAAAAAGAAAAATGACGACTTCTTAAATGACGCTCGCAAGGCTTATTTCAAGGCCCTCATTGAGCTTGAGAAAATCGTTGGAGACTTTGTCGACACGGCTCTCCATGAAAATCAGGATATCCTCAAAACCATGACCAAGATGGATCCCAAACGGGTTTTAAACCTCATAAACAAGCTCAAGAACTCCCTCACTGAGATCTCAACGGGTTATGGCGAGAACAACAAGTACAAGTGGAGCTTTGTGGATATGGAAGGACGTTTTGTCACGATCTTCCGAAACTTTCTGGACTACAAAAGGCTTTCAGTCAATGATCCCCGCGATCCTTTTTTCCCGGAAAACACCCAGTTATTAAACATGATTAAAATCTTCCTTCAACAGGTAAGTCAACGATTCAGGGAAAAATATCTGATTGCTACAAAGGAAGTAGTGGACATCAAAGCGGCCATCAATTTCCAGGAGGCCCTTAGGAAGATTACGGCTCTCCTGGGGCCTCAGGAAGACGCTGAGACATGTAAAAAGACAATTGATAGTTGGAAACAAATGCTGGAAAAAGAAGAGAAAATAAAAGAAGCCAAAGCCAAAGAAGCGAGTAAGCGAAGCTCTCGATCCAAATCAAAGTCTAAATGACATTTAACTGATTACCAGAACTCCTGTCCCTATCCTTTAAACAATCAATAAGCGAGTTCCATGCCGAAAATAATCATTGAAAATCTCAGTATAACAGTCGACTACAATCCAGCTATCAGCCTGCTAAACAACTTTCATATTCTAAAAATCCCTATAAACTCTCGGTGTGGAGGGCGAGGGAATTGTGGAACATGCCGATTTCAGGTTCTGGAGGGAAGAAAGTTCATCACCCCCCTGGATACTATGGAAAAGTTCAGACTCACAGAGGATGAAATCGCCCAAGGCTGGCGATTATCTTGCCAGAGTCATGCGTTAAGAGACTTAAGGATCATCATCCCTGACCCCAACGAAGAAAATACTGATTAATGCCAGGATAATAATGTGGGTATTCATAATCTTTCTGAGTTCATCAAGGTTTTAGAGGCCGAAAACGAGGTTCTCCATGTAAAAAAGGAGATCAGTCCAATATTAGAGATGTCGGAAGTGGTAGATCGCCTCTGTAAAGAGAGGGGCAAAGCAGTGATCTTTGACAACCCTGCGGGAAGCGATATACCGGTAGCCATGAACCTCTTTGGCTCTGATCGACGCATGGCCTTATCCCTGGGTATTAGCGATATAGAACACTTAGCCGCAGAAATACAGGATATCATCACCATAAAGCCTCCAAAGGGCCTTGTAGAAGGGATTAAACTCTTCCCAAAGTATGGCAAGCTCTTTAGTTACCACACAAAAACCGTGAAAAAAGCTCCGTGTCAAGAGATTGTTGAAGATAAAGTGGATTTGTCCAAAATACCTGTCTTACAGTGCTGGCCGGAAGATGCAGGCCCTTTTATCACTCTCCCCATCGTCATTACAAAAGACCCTGAAACCGAGAGGCTGAATGGAGGGATGTATCGTCTGCAGGTCTTTGACGAGAACAGTACTGGAATGCACTGGCACAAACACCATGATGGGGCTGTTCATTATCGTAAATACAAGAGGCTGGGGCAGCGAATGGAGATAGCCGTAGTGCTTGGTGGGCCTCCCAGTCTGATATTTTCGGCCACGGCTCCCCTTCCTCCCTTTGTGGATGAGTTTACTTTTGCCTGTTTCTTAATGAAAGACAGTATTAAAATGGTTCAATGCAAGACAGTAGACCTTCAAGTCCCTGCTGAAGCTGAAATCGTCTTAGAGGGTTATGTCGATCCTGAGGAGGACTTACGATTAGAGGGGCCTTTCGGCGATCATACGGGCTATTACTCGATGGAAGACTATTTTCCGGTCTTTCACGTGACAGCCATCACGCGACGGAGTCAGGCTATTTATCCCAGTATTATTGTGGGGAAACCCCCTATGGAAGACACATACATGGGAAAGGTGACAGAACGAATCTTCCTGCCCATGCTCCGACTGTTGATTCCAGAAATAGTGGATATGAGCTTCCCTTCCTTTGGGGTTTTTCACAACTTTGTCTTTGTGTCCATCAAAAAAGACTATCCCTACCACGCAAAGAAGGTAATGAGCGGCTTATGGGGTCTGGGACAGATGATGCTCACCAAGTTCATTGTAATTGTTGATGAGGACGTGGATGTGCAGAATATGGAAGAGGTGATGTGGAAGTTCGGCAATAACGTTGACCCAAGACGGGACACTCTCATGATAGATGGCCCTTTGGATCAGTTAGACCACTCGTCCCCCTATTCTTTGGGGGGGGCTAAAATGGGTTTTGACGCCACCACCCGCTGGAAGGATGAAGGAGCCATGAGAGATTACCCCCCTGAGATGATTATGTCTGAGTCCGTCAAGAACAAGATAGACAGTATGTGGGCTACTTTGTTTGAATAGACTGTCAAACACATGAAGGAGTACTAAATAAATTATGGCAGACCTTGAAGAGCCTTCCAAAGACGAAAACGATGAGGATAAACAGGATAAAACGACAATTAAAAAGGCTATAGACTATCTGGCCGGCGAGGAGGATTTAGAGGAAAAGCTGGAGTCCAAGTCCAAGCCTAAGGAAGACGAGTTCCCGGGTTTTTTCGACTTTATCATCATGAAGATATGGGATCGGGATAAAGAGCTGAAAGAGAGTGATGAAGAGCCACCCAAGGGTTTCTTCACCAAAGTCAAGAGTCTCTATAGCTCTTACCAAAAGGCTAAGGATGAAGAAGTTGAAAAACTCCAGTTGTATGAATCCATCAGTCTTGGCGCCAGATTAGATAAAGAGTTCCTGGTTCTGCTAATAGGATCCTGCCTCATTGCTACCTTTGGGCTTTTTCAGGACTCCTCTGCCGTCATCATCGGAGCCATGCTCATTGCCCCATTGATGATGCCCATTTTGGGATTTTCTCTCGGTATCATTTGGGGAGATAAAAAGCTGTTAAAGCGTTCTGTATGGACCTTATTGATTGGCTCAGTCTTTGTATTAATGATCTCAGTCGGCTTAACACTTGCTATACCGGGGGTTGTATTTAATGATCAGATAAACGCAAGGATCCACCCCAATTTATACGACATATTGATTGCCTTAGCTTCTGGCTTTGTAGGAGCTTACGCTTATGCTAACCCCAAAATATCATCCAGTATATCGGGAGTGGCCATTTCGGTGGCTCTCATGCCTCCCATTTGTGCTGTGGGCATTTCCCTGGGTCTCAATGACTTTCAGGCTGTTATAGGTTCTTTTTTATTGTATTTGACCAACCTGGTGAGCATCGCCTTAGCGGCTAGCCTTGTGTTCTGGCGTCTTCGGATCCATCCCGTGACAGAAGGCAAAGATGAGGTGAAAGGTCGGGCTAAACGCAAGGTGGTACTGGCGTCCATCCTCTTGGTCATGATCGCTGTTCCCCTAAGTTACTTCATGAAAGAAACTTACTTCCTAAAGGAAAGACAGGCTAAAATCCGTACAATGCTCACCCAATCGGTTCAACACTCAACAATACTTGATCTCAACATAGAAAAATATCATGATAGCTATCGGGTGAAAGCGATTGTCGTAATCCCTCAGAAAACTGATAAAACCCGTATCGCCAGGCTTAAATCGGATATTACGGCTCTTTTTGATATGAAAGTCCAGATCGATATGATCTTCCTGGGACAAGCTCATATGGACTAATTAGCCCTAAGACAAATCGACCTATGACTAACAGGGCTTAAAGTATTGACATACAACGCAATTCATAGTATTTTTATTATATACTCATAGCACGTATCACTCAACTATATGACAACAAAAATCATTATGGCTATTCTTATCACAGTACTTGTTGCTCTTTTCATTTATCACGTAATGGGTGAACTGAAGGGCATCCAGGACGAAGTATTAGAAGGAATACTTCTTAAGTCAAAGAAAGTGCGATGAATAGGTGTTTAAGCCAATGAATAAAGGACAGAAATCATCATGATAGACTTACTAGCCATCAGTCCCCATCCAGACGATGCCGAAATCGGTTGTGGGGGGCTTTTGCTCTTATCCAAAAAGCAGGGACACTCTACAGGAATCCTTTACATGACGCGAGGTGAGATGGGAACAGGGGGGGATGAGGCCATCCGTGACAAGGAAACTCGTAAGGCCGCTGAAATCCTTGAAGTGGACTATATGGAAACCATTGGATTCAAGGATTGTCAGGTCACAGACTCCTTTGAGAACCGACTGAAGGTAGCAGAATACATCCGAAAGCTGAAGCCCAAGATTATTCTCCTACCTTATTGGGACGCTGTTCCGGGGCGAGGGATTGGCCATACGGATCACCTTGTTACTGGTGTTATGGCGTCTCACGCTGTTAATTTCGCCCGGCTTCGTAAGATGCCTCTTTCTGAAGAGCCTCATCAGGTGAGCCAGATTTTATATTATCTCTTCCCACGGGAAATGAAGCCCACATTTCTAGTGGACATCACCGAAGTGGCCGATCAGTGGATCAAGGCTCTCCAAAGTCATCACTCACAGATGTTTGGGTCACACGCGCTCAAGACGGGCTTTTATGATATGATCCTTGCCTGGTTCAAGCAGTTGGGATATATGATAGGAGCAGAATATGCCCAGGGTTTCATAGCGGCTGAACCCCTGAAAATACAGGATCCTTTTGTTCTGATCGACACCCCAAAAGCTTAAACCACCAAGCAACAAAGTGGCATGGCTTTTAAGTGCTAGCTTTCCTTGCTTTTTTGTCCAACAGAGAGAATAATTTTTGCCAATCTATTACTTCATTGATTACTTTCTAAAGCCTCCAGATATATTAGCATTATTACTAGACATCAGGATCCGTCTTTTGTAAACTCCAAAACTCTCTGGGGGTGATGATTGGAACTGAGTTAAACTCTTTTAATACAAGAAGATCCTTATCCCCCGTTATGATAAAATCAGCTTTTGACTCATCTGAAAGACCTAGTATTTTATCGTCTTCTTTATCCCTACAAATGTTGTCTTCCAAGATTGTGTGACGACTTATTGTGCATACTTCCCTAAGATAGTCGATTACCATTTGAACTTTATCTTCAGGCATTTTCAATTTCTTGTGCAGGTTTCTTTGAAGTTCCCTCAAAATGTGCTCACTGATGATAATTATATGCCTATCCAAGCAAAGTTCAAAAATAGAATTAGCTAAACCTCTTGTTGCAAAGGCAGAAAAAAGGACGTTGGTGTCCAGAACAAGCTTCATGAGATTTCTTTGTAAACATCCTCATCCGTTAAAATGCCCTGAGACTCAGCAAAAGGGAGGGTCATATTTCCAAGCTTTCTAAATCGATGAATGGCAACATAGTTTCTTAATGAATCTCTTATTATGTCGCTCACCGGCTTATTCTCATATCGGCTAAGTTCTTTCAATTCTTTTTTCAAGGTATCAGAAATCCTGATGGTAATAGTTTGTTTCATCCAAAACTCCTGTGTAATACAATGTAACACTATAACCAGGATTTGTCAAATACCATCACGTGAATATTTATTTAACGTGAGTTCGAAACATAAGAATCTATCTAACAAAAGTTGCTAGTGATAAACTAGTTACTGACGGATTTATCTAACTACCTGTAGGTCGGATTTCCCAGTCCGACAGAAAGTTAGCCATTTTAACTTATTCTGAACTCACGTTATTTAGCCCAAAGATACGTTCATTTATCAAGACTTTGTCAAATTTCTCTAATTAAGATTGTAATAATAAAAACACCTATTGGAGGGATTATGACAGATAAAGTCAAAGGAAAAAAAGCTCATCTTTGGGCCACCAGACTCATTTTAAGCCATGAGGCAACCATCCAGGAAACTCAGTTCCAGGAATTGGAGGAAGACATTAAAGCACAGGCTTACACAATCTTTCAAGCACAGAAGATGATCTCCGGCTAAAATCTTTAGTGTCCTACGGCATCCCTTAAGATCAGTGTCTGGTAGGGATAATTGATTGTAGGGGCAGGTTTAAAACCTGCCCCTACAATCGATTGGATAAACCCATCACTTATTCATTTGTCACTACCCAGTGCCTTAGAGCAAAACTAAATAGCGTCTCAGTTCTGATAACATATCCGGAGAGGCCAATCGACTGTACTCCCCTCTATCCAGGAAATAGCCGCAGCATAAAGGGCAATGGTCTACAGACAGGTCGATATAATGACTCACAGACCTCTTGAGTGGTAGTTTTCTGAGTTCCACATCCTCACACACTGGGCAGAAGCATTGCTTATAATTCACTGTGTCAGGAACCTCAATATCACATATCCTGGCGAAATCAAAGGTCCTCACAGTCTCCTCGTTTCTTATAAGCTCTTTAAGCTCGTCCTGATCGAACCAGAGACCGCCGCATTGATTGCAAAGATCGATTTCAGCAATGTCATAGACCTTAACGACCTTCATTTCCATCTTCTCACACTTTGGACAATGAATGGACTGGCCTGAATCTCTCATTGGAAGCCATTTGTATATATCTTCTTTATCATG
>CAJXGR010000118.1 GCA_913053665.1 uncultured Spirochaetia bacterium | reverse complement strand
GTGACCTGAAGCTTGGTCTCCAGCATGACATTCCCTTTCATCTGAATGCCCAAAACCTTGATGATCAAGACATCCACCACACCTTTTAGATTCTCTTTTATGATCTGATCATATCTTGATTTCTTCATGATTCAATCATACTCATATTTGACCCATCTGTCAAGATTACTTTTCAATGCGAATATCCTACTATTCCAAATCTTCTTTTAATTCTTTCTCAAAATCGTCTCTTGAGCATTAGAAACGCTCATGGAATGCAGTCATCAATATGAAGATTTTTTATAAGTCTCATTGACTTGAGTTTAGAAGTCCATTAACTTTTACTTTATGCCTCAGGATTTATATGAATTGCATCTCATTATTAGTGGCCGTGTTCAGGGCGTAGGATTCAGGTACTTCACACAAAAGGAAGCTCACCGCTTAGGAATCGTTGGCTGGGTACGCAACACCACAGACGGCAACGTTGAAATGCTTTCGTGTGGCGATAAACCTAGCCTTGAAGAGTTTTTATCCACTGTGACAAAGGGACCTTCCGTCTCAAAGGTGAGTCATCTCCAGACAGGGTGGAGGAAGATCGACCACATGGATTCCTCCGGCTTTGCTATTACTTATTGAAGAGGAGCTGTTTATTGCCATCCCTAAGGGCTCAAAAAGCCCATCCTGACCCGTTGGACGAATCCTATATCGGCACTATATCATTGAATAAAGGGCCTCTCAAGACAGCCGTCATCTATCCTAACAGCTACACTTTGGGAATGAGTAATTTGGGCTTTCAGGGTATCTTCTATCAATTCGCCACCCGATCCGCCTTCCATGCCAACCGTTTCTTTTACGACCCTCAGAGTCCCCTTAAAACATACTCCCCCGAAAATCACTTCTCATTAGGCCAAGCCCATATTGTTTTAGCCTCACAAAGCTTCGAGAATGATTTCATCTACCTCATCGAGATGCTCAGATCCAACCGTATTGATCCCCGCGTCGATAAGCGTCTGTCTCCTTTTATCGGTGTGGGAGGAGCCTTCCCCACTATGAATCCCCACTTGTTTATCGATACTGCCGACCTTGTTTTCAGTGGAGAGTACGAAAGCTATATAGATGAATTATTGCTGTTCTGCTCTAATATATCACCTGATGCTCAAGGCTCTAAGGGCTTCTCATGGGCAGATGCCGATCGTATGATGGGGCCTTTTATCTCTCACAAAGGAAAAATAAAAGGCGACACAGGCACTCCAAGTCCTGACACATTAAAAGATCCGAACTACAGTCACATAATAACTCCCCACACAACCTTTTCCAATACCTTCCTAATTGAGATCACCAGAGGGTGCCGATTTAGATGTCGTTTCTGCACGGTTCCATCGCTCTATGGCAATTTGCGATCCTTCACCAAGGAATCACTGTTTAAGGCCTTCGATTTAGGCTTAAGCAAAACAAAGCAAATCGGCTTCGTGAGCGCCTTAACCACCCAACACCCTGATCTCAAGGAACTTATCCATTATGTCAATGAACGCGAAGGAAAGGTCAGCTTTTCATCTCTACGAATCGAGGAGATCGATGACGAGTTTCTTGAGCTCATCAAAGACAACGGACAGAATATCCTTACGATTGCCCCTGAAGTAGCCTCTCAAGAACTCAAAAAGAAGGTCCGCAAGTCCATTAAGATCGCCAGGATATTTGACCTGGTGGATCGATCGCTCACCCTTCGCTTCAAGAAGTTCAAGTTTTACTTCATGATTGGCTTCGAGGAGGAAGAGGAAAAGGATCTGGATGCTATCATCGACCTGATCAGTCATGTAAGAGAGATTGCCCTGAAGCGAGCGAAAGAGACTCGGTATATGCCGGAGATTATATTGTCTATCAACCAGTTCATCCCAAAGCTGAAGACTCCCCTTCACGGTGACCCGTTTATCGATCAGAAGATTATCAAAAGAAAGATGGCTTATCTCAGGAAGCACCTTCTGCCCCTGGGGAATATCAAGATCAACGGGGATGACTACAGGGAAAACTACATCCAATGGCGACTCAGTCATGGAGATGCCGAATTGGCCAAGCGGATTATCGACTGGGTTGGCGATGGATTCGATTCCAAGAAAATCTATCATACCTTGTCGAAAAGGGAAAGCATTCATCCGACAGCAGAGCGATTATGAATGAATGAAGCTCCATAGAGGATCGCTCAAAGCTGTTTCATCCTTCCATAACTCATCATCATTCCATAATAACAAGGCCAGACAGAATGCCTGGCCTAGTCTTCTTAAAGTGCCGATAAAAAGAACTCACTAACATTATCTAATCTTTCAGGGATTCGTACCTCGGCTAGTGATCTTTCATCACTAGCCTAGTGAGCTCTCGTCACTAGCCGAGTGACCTTTCATCACTAGCCGAGTGACCTCCCGTCACTAGCCTAGTGACCTTTCATTCCTTATCGAGAACAGTGACAAGACTTCCCGTATAAATCTATCCGATTGCTTGTAGAGGCAGGCCTTAAACCTGTTCCTACAAACAATTGCTAAGCAACATGAGTTCGGAATAAGTTAAAATGACTAACTCTCTGTCGGACTGAGAAGTCCGACCTACAGGCTCAAGAGAAGTCCATTCCCCTGTAGGTCGAGCTTCCTAGCTCGACAGATGTCAATCTTCTATGCTAAACTTTTGTTAGATAGATTCTTGGGTCCCGAACTCACGTTAACTAATATTTTGTCACTACCCTGACGACAAATGGATCCTCTCTCATTGAGAAACCATTCATTCGTCGGCAGATGATCTGGCCTTTGAAGTGGATAGATGAAAAATCGGTTAGGGTTTTATGGCTTCAATAGTGGCGGAAAGGACATAGTCTTCAATCTTGCTACCTGGTATCCATTCACGAATGAAGTCCCGACTCTCGTCCTTGGACTGGATCCGAATATCCGTGAAACCTGCTTCTTCCAGAATAGATCTTATCTCGTCCACACTTATTGCCCCGCTCACACAAGCAGAATAATGCTTCAAATCATTGAGCATAGAGTCTGGCAAAGGGACGGTTATCACAACATCCGATATGGCAAGACGCCCGCCTTTTCTCAGTACACGAAAAGCTTCCTGGTAGGTTCTCGTTTTGTCGAGGGACAGGTTGATCACACAATTTGAGATAATGACATCCACGGCATGATCAGCAAGAGGTAGATACTCAATCTCTCCCAAACGAAATTCAACATTATTGACATCTGCTTTCACAGCGTTATGGCGAGCCTTAGAAATCATTTCAGGAGTCATATCCACCCCAATCACCTGACCTGTGTCTCCCACAGCTCTTGACGCAAGAAAGCAGTCGAAACCGCCTCCACTCCCTAAATCTAAAACGGTCTCGCCGGCTTTCAAGGATGCAATAGCCTGCGGATTGCCACAGCCCAGTCCCATATTGGCCCCATCAGGCACGCCGGATACATCATCCTTGGTGTAGCCAAGATTCACAGACATGTCTCCTGCCGACAGGTTCACCGTGTCGCAGCCGCAGCCACTTTCGCAGCTATCTGTGACTCCTGTGGCAACGTCTGCATATGTCTTCCGGACAGCCTGCCTGATTTTGTCCTTTTCCAGGGTATTCATTTCGTTTCCTCCATTTTCCTTGACAAGTTTTTTCGACTCCATCCCATAGACGGAGATCCGTGAGAAAGGACGCAAAGTTTTTTAACAATCGCCGTCATCTTTTTCTTTTCTGCTGTAGTCCACCATACGCCCTTGGTGATCAAACTCGAATTGACAGCAGTCCAAAAGCATTGCCTTCATCATGGTCCTGGCTCTCTGAACCCTTGATTTGGCCCCTGAGAGGGATAGATTTGCCTTTTCAGCAATCTCTTTTTGAGTCCGTCCTTCTATATCGGATAAGATAATGGCCTCACGATAGGGTTCGGGTAAACAGCGGATCATAGGCTCAAGGCATGAGATGATCTCTTGCCTCGCCTTGTCACTGGGAGAGGATTCAATGGCAATAAGGTTATCAGGAGGCTCTAAGGGGGCATGGGAACGATAGTAGTCGATGATGGCGTTTCGGGCTATTTGATAGACCCAGCCTTGTAGTTTATCACTGTCTTTGAGCGAGTCGATCTTGGTGAGCACCTTTAAAAAGACCTCCTGGAGGATATCATCGGCCGCAAAGGAGTCAGAAACCCGCTTCTGTATAAATAGATGGAGTTTGTGATGATACTGTTCCCAGATGGATTCGATGGCTTCCATTTTGTCTATTTACCTGCCAGATGGATGGACTCATTGGGCCAATAACTTATCCAGTTCGCCTTTGGACCTTTCTATCATGTCCTTGTGAAGGGAATTCCCATGACTATCCATGGTAACGACACACTGGAAATCCTCCACACGGATGATCCAGAAGGCCTCGGGCATCCCGAAGTCTAGACGCTCCACCCCTAAAACCTCTTTCACGCTTTTGCCAATGAGGGCCGCCGCTCCCCCAATGGCATGAAGATAGACGGCCTTGTGATCCATAAGTCCTTGCAGGGTCTTATCCCCCATTCCTCCCTTACCAATCACGCCTCTAAGACCGAAATACTTTATAACATCCGTCTGATAAGGTTCTTCACGTATGCTTGTTGTGGGTCCTGCGGCCAAAAAGGTATACTTGCCATTGTCTTCCTTGACCACTGGGCCACAGTGATATATGATCCCATCATGCAGGTGTTTATAGAGCAGATCAAAGAGTTCTTTATCTTTACCCTGAGGTTCCTCTTTGATAAAGTGTTCCATGATATACTTGTGAGCCACGTCACGAGCCGTGACCATGACTCCCGTTAGAGAGACATTGTCTCCCACTTTGAGCTTCTTAATATCCCCTTCAGCTATGGGTAAAGTTAGGTTAATCAATGTCATACCCTCCGTCCTGACGCAATGTCATGATTTTTCTCCGCCCGGCCCAGCATAGATAAGTGATGGTCACAAAAAAGGTGGCTGGGTGTCTGTGGTAAGTACCGATCTTTACACCCAACAATGTGGTTAAGCCACCAAACCCCATGGGGCCAATGCCCAGCTTATTGGCCGACTCCAGTATATCCTTTTCCAGGACGGCCAGTTCTTTATCAGGACTTGCATCCTTTACTTTCCTGAATAGTTGTTTCTTGGAAAGGTAGTAAGACCCGCCTCGATCCCCGCCGATTCCAATACCCAGGATCCCAGGGGCACAGCCTAATCCTTGTGCTTTAAAAACACCTTCCAATACGCATCTTTTAACGCCATCCAGGTCGCGACCAGCTTTCAGAGTGCTGTCAGGGAGCTTGTATTGTATGCCAACGTTCTCGCTTCCCCCTCCCTTCAGCATCAAACGGATCTCAAAGTAATCCTTTTCCCACTCATTGAAGTAAATGGAGGGTGAGCCATTTCCAATGTTATCCCCCGTATTTTTCCCCGTCACCACGTCCACCGCATTGGGCCGCAGGAAGTTGGCTTGGGTCGCTTCTTTGATAGCCTCATTGATCTCTTTACGCATCATCAGCGTGGAGAAGCCGCTTGGATAATAGATGTCCAGAAAGATCATCCCTGTATCCTGACAGATGGGGAGCTGTTCAACCTTCGCCAAGTCCACGTTATCCAATATGGTGCCCAAGACTGACTTGGCATTGCTGTCGGCCTCTTCCTTTGCCCTCATTTCTTCCATTATGTCAATCACATCCCGTGGGAGATTGGTCGACGCATCTTTGATCAGTTCAAACATAGGCGTTTTAAAGTCCACAATGACCTCCAGTTTATTCTTTATAACCCGCTTTATATTGAATAGAAACCCGTTAAAAGGAACACCTGAAATACCTTATATGACTTATAATACTAATTGTAACGGTTTTCATAGAATTGATCCAGTAGTTTTTGGTGCTTCTTTATGATCACGGAACGCTTCAGCTTTAGCGACGGGGTGATTTCACCGGCAGCTTCAGTGAACTCTTTGTCCAACAGGGCGAACTTCTTAACCCTTTGATACGAAGCTATATCTTGACCGATGTCTTCGATTTCTTTTTCTATGAACTGAATGATTTCCTTTTTACGTATCAACGCCCCGAAGGTTTTACAGGTGATATTGTTTTTCCTGGCCCAAGCCCTTGTTCTCTCTTCATCTGGGACAATCAGAGCCGATAAAAAGTTTCGTTTGTCGCCATAGACCAGGCACTCACTAATGTAGGGAGAGCTTTTCAAGAGGTTCTCTATGTATTGAGGGGCCACGTTTTTCCCCCCAGACGTGACAATGAGATCTTTTTTTCGGTCCACAATCTTTAGGAAGCCCTCTGAATCGATCTCGCCAATATCCTCTGTGTGGTACCAACCCTCTGGGCTTAATGCTTCCTTAGTGAGCTTTTCATTCTTGTAATACCCTAACATGATTGACTTTCCACGCACCAGGATTTCATTGTCATCTGCCAGTTTGGCTTCTATCCCATCAATAGGGAGTCCCACTGTTCCAAACCTGAAGTTGTCCCTTTGATTCACATGAGTCGCCGAACAGGTTTCTGTTAATCCATATCCTTCTAATATTAATATCCCTACCGCATGAAACAATTCACTAAGCTTCCGACTCAAAGGGGCTCCCCCGGAAACCACAAACTCCAGGCGTCCCCCAAATCCTTTATGGATCTTATTAAAAACCAATCTCTTAGCTATCAAGTACTTCCACTTTAAATTAAATGGAATCCTTTCTTTGTTCTGTAGATGCTGACTCACCTCTCGCCCCACCTGAATAGACCAATTGAACAAACGAACAGCCCGTGGGCCCTTGTTTTCAACCTTATCACTGATTTTATTGAAGGCTTTTTCAAAGACCCTTGGGACAGCCGAAAAGAAATGAGGCTTCGCTTCTCTAATGTTTTCACCCAGCTTATCAAAGCTTTCAGCATACCATTGGACGGTCCCACTATACATATGGATAAAGGAGTTCTCTCGACCCAGTACATGACAAAGAGGCAGGAAGTTAATGGTTTCCAGGCCCTCAAGGGACGGCAGAGACTTTGTTGAGCCATAGACACCCGCTAAAAAGCTTTCGTGAGTAAGGACTGTCCCCTTTGGCACGCCTGTTGTACCCGATGTATAAACAAATGTTGCAATATCCGATGGCTGGAGATCACTGATACGCTTGACAAGCTCCTTTTCGTGTTTGTTAGAACCCAGTTCAATCAGCTCTTCAAGGGTTAGAACAAGGTTACTGCCAGGAATACCTTCAGTGATAGTGATGATTTTTATCAAATTGGGTGTTCGAGCCCTTATCTCCAGTACTTTCTTAAGCTGTTCTTCATTTTCCACAAAGATAAATCGTGCCTCAGAATCGTTTATAATGAACTCACATTGGGAAGCAACACTTGATGGGTAGATAGGAACAGTGATTCCCCCATCAGCAAGAATCCCAAGGTCTATCATAGACCATTCCACCCTCGTGTTACTCAAAAGACAGACCGTGTTGCTTTTGTTCAAGCCCAACTCAATCAACCCTTGAGCGATCTGATGAACCTTTGTTTTCAGTTCATCCCAGGATATCCTGGCCCATTGTCCTTTTGATTTGTGGACCATAGCAGGCAAATGATTATATTTCTGAACCCCACGATTGATCAGCCCGTACAAGTTATTGAGTTCCATTTTGTCTCACTTTGAAATAAAATAGTATATTCAGAAAAGAAAGATTGTAACGTGTTCTATATTTTTTTATATTATTAGCATATCAATTACGTTTTAAAGATATAAAAAAATCCCGATTAACGACGATGATTTCGTTTTTTTCGCAACTTCTTATAATACGGATGGGTATTAAGTGTTTGGCATAGACTTTTCTCAAATAATTTTGTTCATTGGCACATTCATGGTGGCTGGATCCATCCATGAGTTCTCTCATGCCGCTACAGCCTATTTTTTAGGAGACTCAACAGCTAAACATGAAGGACGGATGACCATCAATCCACTGGCCCACATTGACTTGGTGGGTACAATTCTCCTGCCAATGTTTATTGGCTTTGGCTGGATGAAACCAGTCCCTGTGTTTTTAGGGAATCTAAGGCACCCCATGAGAGATTATGCTATCATTGCTTTTGCTGGTCCCTTCAGCAATTTGGTTCAGGCCTGTTTTGCCCTACTGATAGCTAATTTATTCGCTATTCAGTCGCCTTTACTTATAAAGATATTTTCTCATTATATTCTAATTAACATTCTCCTAATGGGATTTAATCTTTTGCCTATAGCCCCATTAGACGGTGGAGCCATACTCCATTATTTTCTGCCTAACTCAATGAAAGAAGGTTTTGAACGATTTTCTCAATACAGTGGATTTATATTGCTCGCCATAATATTGTTACCTAGAATTGGCTTCCCTAATTTGTTGGGATACTGGTTATATCCATTCGATATGGCACGTAAATCTCTATTACACTGGGATACAATGAATATATTTCTCTTAAATCTTGGTCTGTTTGGAATCATCGGTTTTTTCTTAAGAGATGAAATCAAACGACTCATGAACAAAGCCGATTGGGAAGCCAAAAGGGTCTCTGATAAAGGGAAAGCTGTCAAGACTACTCTAGACAACAAGAAGTATATCAAATTGGCTCAGGATATTATCCCCAAAGTGGATGAAGGTATTCCCTTGACGACAAGTGAAATCACTGAACTGAAGGCTATCCAATCAACCCTGGACCCTAAAGCCAATATCTGTTCCCCTCCGGATTATGATATTGAGGATCCCACCTGCCAAAACTGTGAATGGTTCAGGAACTGTTTAGTGAGAAAAGCTGGTGAGTCTTCTCAGTAAGGATATACTAAACTGATTTTAAATTGTCCAGTTACAAAACCTGTCACTTCTGTAGAGACGCATGGCC
>CAJXGR010000117.1 GCA_913053665.1 uncultured Spirochaetia bacterium | reverse complement strand
TTATGTTATATTAAATATTGGTATTTTACGATAAATTCTTCCGTAAAAGAAATCTTGCATCTATCACGTGTAAATAACTAGATAAATGGAGCAACCATAGATAATGAGTGACAACGATAAAAATAACAAGAACTTATTCTCTCCAAAAAATGAATCCCCAAAATCTGGAAAGAACCTGGCCTTTATAGTGGTCATAGTGCTTTTAGTACTTATTGTTTTCTACATGATTTCAAACAATAATGACCATGAAAACCAACTAAATTATTCAGATTTTCTCACATTAATTGAAGATAAAAAT
The DNA here is from genome assembly GCA_913053665.1 of uncultured Spirochaetia bacterium. GTDB lineage: Bacteria > Spirochaetota > UBA6919 > UBA6919 > UBA6919 > CAJXGR01. The sequence continues at coordinate 8,550 of CAJXGR010000117.1, read as the reverse complement.
ATCGAATGGCACGAAGTCACAATTACAGATCGTAAAATCCAGGGAGAATTCAGTCTGGAAAAGGTCCAATCAGAAACTCCCGAAATCTATGAGAAATACTTGAAGAAATACATAAATGGTGAAAAAACACAAAAGTTCCGTCCCAAGAAAACCAGAGGACCTCAACAAAGAAAAGAAACCTATATTCTTGTCACGACTAGTCCTGCTCCCATGGACACAAGGATGATGGACAAGTTTGATCAAGCTGGGATACCGTACAAGTCGCCTCCCGAAACCTCAAGCATCCTGAAAATGATCACAACCATTATTCCCTGGATTTTAATATTCGGTGTATTGTGGTTTATCATGTTTCGTCAGATCCAGGGAACCGGGAATAAGGCTCTGTCCTTTGGGAAAAGCCGAGCGAAATTACATAAAAATAATCACCGTAAAGTCACCTTTGATGATGTGGCAGGCGTTGAAGAAGCCAAAGAAGAACTGATTGAAACAGTGGAGTTCCTAAGGGAACCAGCCAAGTTCAAGAAACTGGGAGCCAAAATCCCAAAGGGAGTCCTGCTAATAGGACCGCCTGGAACAGGTAAAACCTTATTAGCCCGATCTGTAGCGGGCGAGGCAAATCGTCCTTTTTTTAGTATGAGTGGTTCTGAGTTTGTGGAGATGTTTGTAGGGGTTGGAGCGAGCCGGGTTCGTGATTTGTTTGAGCAAGGCAAGAAAAATGCTCCCTGTATCCTGTTTATTGATGAGTTAGACGCTGTGGGACGTGTTCGAGGTGCTGGCTATGGAGGTGGGCACGATGAACGGGAACAAACTCTTAATCAGATGCTGGTTGAAATGGATGGTTTTGACACGGATGAAACCGTTATTATTATGGCGGCTACCAACCGACCTGATGTGTTAGACCCTGCTCTACTCAGGCCAGGGCGATTTGATAGACGTGTAATAGTTGGTTCACCCGATGTGAAAGGGCGTGAGAAGATATTAGCCATTCATATGAAAAAAGTACCTTTTGCCAAATCAGTAGACACGGCTACCATAGCCCGTGGCACACCCGGATTTTCAGGGGCCGATTTAGCCAACTTAGTGAATGAAGCGGCCTTGATAGCCGCCAGACGTGAAAAAAAGAAAGTCCAGATGGAAGACTTTGAATACGCCAAAGATAAAGTTCTTATGGGGCCTGAACGTAAAAGTATGGTCATCAGTGATAATGAAAAGGTGAATACAGCCTACCATGAAGCAGGACACGCTCTCTTGGCCTATCTATTACCCAAGGTGAATCCTGTTCACAAGGTGTCCATTATCCCAAGGGGGAATGCACTGGGGATCACCCAAACTCTCCCTGAGGAAGAGCGACACACCTATTCAAAGGAATACTTATTGGAAGAAATGATGGTTCTTTTTGGCGGGCGTATATCTGAAGAGTATAAGTTTGGAAGTGGGGGGATTACCAATGGGGCCTCCAATGATATAGAAAAGGGAACTAAAATAGCGAGATCTATGGTGTGTGAATGGGGAATGAGTGATACATTGGGACCCATTACCTATGGTCAAAAAGAAGAACCCATATTTATTGGAAAAGAAATTGCCCAACACAAGGATTATAGTGAGAAAACAGCGGAAATGATTGATAAGGAAATCAAATCAATTGTTGGCAATGTGTATATAGAAGCCAAAAAGGTCATTATGGATAATGTTAAGAAGTTGGAGACATTGGCTCAGGCTTTGTTAACAAGAGAAGTATTGGATAGACAAGAGATTCTTGAGTTAATTGGTGATAATGGTAATCTTAAGGATGCCTGAAGTACAGACGGAATCGGTCTTTAATATAAATCCAATTCCATGAACCTCTAGGAAAAGGTTTCTTACCTTTGTATCATAGATAAACTAATTATAAAATAGTTAGTGACTTTTACCCCATAAAATCAAGATGATTCCAACTAAACGATTAATATTCCTACTATTTGCTCTATTTATTATTCTGGTCTCAGGAACAATCGGTTTAGTATCGATAGAAGGAGCGGAAAATTGGTCTTACCTGGACTCCTTTTACTTTACGCTGATCACCATGACGACTATTGGATTCTCTGAGCTTCACCCATTGAGTCCTACAGCCAGAATGTTTGTCATAATACTTATTTTCCTAGGTGTCGGTACAACCGCCTACACGATTACTACAAGTGCCCAAATATTTTTGGATGGGCGTCTCAAGGAATACTTTGAGAGTAAAAAGATGCAAAAAAGAATTGATAAACTTAAAAAGCATTATATAATCTGTGGATTTGGGCGAATTGGAAGATATATTTCAGAAGAACTCATTAAACTTGATTTTCCGTTCATAGTTATAGAGACTGATAAAGACAGAATTAAAGAGATGCAAATCCTTGATATTAAATATATTGAAGGAGATGCAACCACTGATTCTGTATTAAAAGAGGCCATGATTGAAAAATCACAAGCCATTATCATTGCTGTTGGACAGGACGCGGCAAGTGTGTTTATCACCTTGTCAGCGAGGGGACTCAACGAGGATATATACATTTTAGCCCGCTATGAGCAGTTAGGGACCGATCAAAAGCTTTATAAAGCGGGTGCTAATAAGGCCTTATCTCCTCACCTGGTGAGTGGAGGCCGAATGGTTCAGTTGTTATTAAAACCAACGGTGACCGATTTCCTGGATTTGGCCACATCCCATGATATGATTGAACTCACTTTTGAAGAAGTTCATATCGGCAAGAAATCATCGATTGCTTCTAAATCCCTTAAGGAATCAGGCTTGAAAGAGGAGTTTGGTGTGATCGTTGTGGGTCTTAAGGGGAAAAATGGTGATATGATATTTAATCCGCCTTCTAGTACTGTAATACATGAGGGAGACTCAATAATTATTTTAGGCAACTATGAGCAAACTAAAAGGTTGCAAGCCCTGGAGAGCTAACAAATATAGTTATTTAGAACGTGTTAAATATTAAAGATACAGGATATAATAAAGTAGATATGGAAAAGCAAAGTAAAATCGTTGCCTACCGTGAGAAAGGACATTTACTATTAGGTGTTGTACTGGAGGATAAGGGTAAGAAGGTACTTTTGCTTTCCGAGGAGAATAAAAAGGGGAACGTTTCTCCGGAAAAGATTGAATACCATCTGGATAAGAGTCTATCCCTGGATGCTAAAGATTTCGAGATTGCCAGAGAGCTGAAAACCTATCGTGAACAGATAGATGAACAATCTGCATCGATCGAGTTAGAAGACCTCTATGATTTGCTTAGAGAAGAAGAAGAGGGGTATAGCGCGAAGTCACTGGCTGAACTTACCTTTTCGGAGAACCCATCTGCTGAAAAAGTCTTATCGATGGCTTTTTGTCTGGATGGAGATCAGGTTTATTTCAAGCTAAAAAGTGAATTATACTATCCAAAGCCCTATAAGTTGGTCCAAGAGCAAATCGAAGAGCGTGAACGGAGTAAACTCAGTGAGGAAAAGAAACAAAAAGAGACACAAATCGCTTATGACTGGCTGAAAGACTTTATAAGTAATCCATCAGGTGAAAACATCCTCCCACCCCCCGTAGAAGTACTAAAACTCCTGGAACCCATTAAACAATACATTATTTTCAGGGATCTCTACGAAAAGAAAAAACTTGCCCTGGATCTAGTGAGCCGGATAAAAATGGAATGTGGGCTTAAAATTGATAACCCCATTGAAGGCATGCACAAGTTCTTTATAGATATTGGGGTTTTTCAGGAAGACGTCAATTTGAGCCTCTTAAAGCATCATACCCCATTAACCTTTAGTGAGAAAGCATTACAAAGCGTTCATGAGTCTAAAGGTTTTCTGGAAGAAGACTACAATGGAAGGAAAGACTACAGGTCTTTATACACCATCACAATAGATGATGCCGACTCCAAAGACCTGGATGACGCATTAACATTTGAGGACTTGGGGGATTCCTACTCAGTGGGGGTCCATATTTCCGACGCCTCTTATTTCATTGACCCTGGGTCCATCCTGGATCAAGAAGCTCTTAATCGCGGTATGACCGTCTATTTGCCGATTGAGAAAATATCCATGTTCCCTGAAGTCTTATCTGAAGATAAAATGAGTTTGGTTGAAGGTGAAGTTCGACCAGCCATTAGTTTTATGATCCACTTTGACAGGGACTTGGAGATAAGCAATCATGAGGTTCATCTCTCGATTATCTCTGTGGACAAGAGAATGACCTATGAATCCGTGGATGAAGCTCTGGAGAAGGCTGAAGACGTGGGGGCTATCCTTAAAAAGCTTTATGAGATGGCAACAAAGCTTCAGTCTATGAGAGAAAATCAGGGGGCTGTTGAGTTTAAGAACCCGGATGTTAAAGTCCGAATTGATGAGGATGGAAGGGTTTATCTTAAAACTATTCATCATGAACTCAAGAGCTTTTTGATTGTCAAAGAGTTCATGATCTACGCGAATCATATAGCCGCTCGATATTGTCAGGATCATGGAATCCCAGCCGTCTACATAGGTCAGGATCCCCCCGATGAGCCAATAGTCCTCGATGATAACATTCGTAACCACAAACATCTTCTTCTGGAGCAATTAAAGAAAATGAAGAAGGCTGAAATGGATGCTTACCCAAGACGTCATTTTGCATTGGGCCTGGATAGTTATACCCAGAGTACATCTCCCATTAGACGCTACCATGATCTCATTATTCACCGCCAGATTAAAGAGTTCATTCTTAAGGGAAGCCCCTACTATTCAGTTGAAGAGATACAGAAAGTGGCGGCAACAGCTGATCGAGCCAGCAAAGAAGTGAAAGGGATTGAACGTGAAACCACGCGATACTGGCTGCTGAAGTACTTAAAACAAGAAAAGTCGAGGACTTTTAAGGCTGTTGTAATTAGAAAACTTTCCAACGGATATTTGACTGAAATCAGGGAAGTATTTGTTCAGGCGGTACTTATAACACCCGCTCACTTCGACTTGGGCCAGGAAGTGGAGGTGATGATTCATCGGGTGAACCCACTTTTGGATGTCCTTCATATTAAAAGGGCCAATTGATGGGGATAAACCTTGGGATTTTAAGGTGAAATAGCCGATGAGACGAACACTCATGCCTTCATCGATCCTTGAAAACAAGAAGTCAAGGATCTCGTCGAATTATGATTGTATTTTTCTAAAATAAGAATTATATTATTGATATGAGCAAAGGTATATTGGATCAAATATTGGCCGATAAGCGACTTGAAGTTGAAGAGCGTAAAAAAAGCCAGCCTTTGGATCTGCCTGAAAAGGTGGCTGAAGTAGCTATTGACTTCTTAAGCCATTATAAAAAGGGACAACTCTTTGTCATATCAGAGATTAAAAAAGCATCCCCCTCCAAAGGGATCATTCGAGAGGACTTTGATCCCATAGAAATCGCTAAAATCTATGAATCATCAGGGGCTTCAGCTATATCCGTACTGACGGATGAGAAGTATTTTAAAGGTAAGTTATCTTATCTTAAGCGTGTGAGTCAGGAGGTTAAATTACCTCTACTAAGGAAAGACTTTATTATAGACACTTACCAAATCCTTGAAGCCTATTATGCCGGCGCAAGCGCCATATTACTCATTGTCTCTGCGTTAACCCCTGGCCAAATAAAAGAATACATTGATTTTGCCCATCGTCTTCATTTAAAGGCTCTCATTGAAGTCCACGATGAAGGAGAGGTAAACATTGCCCTGGAAGTCGGTGGAGAAATCATCGGTATCAATAATCGCAATTTAAAGACCTTTCACACGGACTTAAAGCATACTGAAGATTTGATCACACTGATCCCAAAAGATAAAATCGTAATATCAGAAAGCGGGATTCATAAACCTGAAGATATAACCTATCTAAAATCCCTGGGTGTGGACGGGGTCTTAATCGGTGAAGCCTTTATGAGAGAAGAAGATATCGCTTCGCAGGTTAGATGGCTTCTGGGTGAGACGAATTAAAGTGGTCTTTATAAAGATGGTCATGCAAATTGCCAGGATACCATCTAATTTTAGGCAGTTTTTTATAAAAAAATATTGACATTTTGGCTTTTTGTGCTAAACTATAAGGTCTTCTCACTTTTAAGTCATTTATTTGGCCATAGGAGGAAACTATGGGGAAGGATGAAAAAGATTTGTTTTACTCATTTGTTGTTGGTAGTTTGATTGGAGCCGGAATTGCTTTATTACTGGCCCCCCAATCGGGTGATAAGACAAGGAAGACTATCAAAAAGATTTCAAAAGATATGAAGGATACGGTTAATCTAACACGTTTTGTTGATCGAATATAGGGTTAGGAGAAATTATGGGACGTAACGATTCAGGTAATTTATACGCATTCTTGGCGGGGGGGTTGCTGGGAGCTGGATTAGCTTTGATGTTTGCACCCAAGTCAGGAAGGGAAACAAGAGAGCAAATCAAGGAATACGCTAAAGGTGTAGAGGAGCGTGTGAAAACACAGGTCGGAGATTTGAAGGATATCGCCTCCAATGAAGTCCATCGTTTTAAAGACAAGGCTCAAGACGCTGTGAAAGAAGGTAAGAAAGCTTTTAAAGAAGAAATGGACAAGTTCAGTGAGAGTTGATAAGAATCCTGGCCTTTAGTTATGAGGTCAACGTTGTTTTCCATTCCCAAAGGGTTCTATAAAAAGATAAGCTTCAAATATGAATGATATAATAACAGTTTGCGTCATAGTTATAACGGTAATTTTGCTGGTCCGTAGTCTCGTTGAGCTTTATATTGTTGTAAAATTGGCTAAAAAAGCATTTCCCCTCCTGGAGCAATTCAAGGAGATCGCCAAGAATGTTGTTGATATGTCACGCTATGTTAAGGATGAAGCGGGCCATGTGAAAGAAACGGTTCGGTCGATCACAAATGAAACCAAAGAGTCTATTGATCAGTTTAAAGAGATATTGTCAAAAGTGACACAAAACTTTTATGTGTTGAACTCTGTTTTACAGATGATCGTTGATTTAGTCACTCGTTTTTTTAAAAAAGGGGATAAAGAAAAACCCTCTGGATAAGGTCTTATGGGTCGATAAAGATGAGCATGTTAAACGCCACATTAGCAGATAGAATCTTCCTGTCGGACTTTGAATTATATAAGCCGGATGAAACAGAAATCACATTTATCCATTCCAAGCTTCTTGGGTCGGGTGAAATAACCAGGCTCCCTCCTCATATGGCTTTTCCCTCCAGGATATTCAAGAATCTGTCCTTTTACTTTATGGTTGAACCAAGTGATCATAAAAAGTACTTTGAGTCCTTACCCCAGATTGCCCTCTCGTTCACTGAAAGAATAAAAGACTTTATCACAGATACCACACTGAAAAAGGGATTCCCCCAGGTTGGCAAAGAAAAGCTTCTTGATTTCCAGACAATGAAAGATCTGGACAGCCCAACAGCTTATATCATAAAAGCTCGGTACCGAAAAGGCAGTATGGAGTTTGATTTTAGCTTTTTCATCCCACGACCAAGCCTTGACTTCCTGCTGGGATTATTGGTTCACAAGGATATATCAAAAACATCTGATCTGAATCTTCTGTCAGACTTCATTGTAGATTTACAGGGTGAGTTTTATAGGAAAAATATCCGTTTTCCCTTGGATATAATAGATTTTGTAAATAGCTTGACGGATCGTGAGTTCCAGAAAATGCTGGGACTTATGCTCAGCAATAGTCTAATGAGTTACGATATGCTCTGGGCCTTGTCTACAAAGATTAAAGAGGGCCATAAACGAGTCATGGCCAATCTGTCCAAGACCCAGAGGAGTGATTTCATTGAAGCGACGGGTCAGCAGGATAAAGATAGCCAATGGCTAGAGATTGCCTTGTATCAGACAGGATTAAACCTGGAGGTCCTGACTCAAGATAAAAAGATGGAATCTTTGCAATTGGATCGCTTGAACCGGATATTAAGCGAAGTGAAGATCATGAATCACAAGGTCTTTTTCAATGATCGCCCCCTGTTTCAGTGGATTGAGAAAGCCTCAGAGGCTAATCTATTGCAGGATCTCTTGTCCCAGTGCCATGATTTGACATTAGCTAAAGCCTTTATTGCCTTAGAGAATGGAGCTTTTGAACTCATTAAGAAAAACGTATCCAAAAGAAAGTTAGACTATCTAGTCGAAGACATAGAGTATCAAAAGAAAAATTGTTCTCGTGAAGACCAGTATATAGCTCAGTATGATGTTGTTCAGGAGTGGATAAGATTAAAATACAAGACCCTCACACTGGATGAAAAAGCTTTAGAAAGATGGATCCCCCGTTTCGAGGGGGTGAATGACTTCAATTTTGCTGTTCAGTACGTGGGTCCCATTGATTTTTCCCTGGCTCTTTTGCCGATGTCTGCATCGATAAAGCGATTAGCTGTCAAGAACCTGAAACCTCCTCTTAAGTACTTCTTAAGCTATTTTTTAAGTCATAAGATAAAGTTTAGCTTTCCTTATGGGGAGACCAGGATTAAGGAAGCCAATGAAGAGGTGATACAATCCTTTTATCAGCTTGAGCAGGAGGCTAAGATTAAATTGAAGCCATTTGCAGAAAAGGGATAAACCTGA
>CAJXGR010000116.1 GCA_913053665.1 uncultured Spirochaetia bacterium | reverse complement strand
ATTCCGTAAAGATGTAAGATAGGGATAGAGTCTTTAATCTCTATATAAGATTTGTGGTATTTTCCTTTCTGAATGGATAAGTAAGATGTTTTTTGAAATCTTGCCAGATGGACACTCGGCTTATCAAAATATCCACTGAGAAAAGCTCCTCCAACCAGGATAAATACTAATAGGGGAATCCAGAAAATCTTTCTTTTGAGCATCGAAATAACCTTATGACTAGACACCAAACAACTTTCTCATTTCTTCTCGCTTAAAACCTCTTCCGGGTATATATGGTTTAATCCAATCGCCGTCTAGAACGAAGTAAGGGATCGCTCGTTTGCCCGTTTTCTCCTCCAGGACTTGAGCTTCCTCAGGGTGTTCCTCAATGTCGATTTTGCTATAAGGTAAGTTAAACTCTTCCAGGAAGGAAATGGCTCGATAGCAATCTGGACACCAATTTGTACTATAAACTTTAAGTTCATTGTATTTCTTCATTAATTATCCTTGAATTATTCTTGTGATTTTATTTTATGTTATAAGCTTAGAGTTTAGCTTGGACCATTGCCATAAAACCCCTTTGCAATTGATCCAAGCCAGCTTCTACATCCGCTTTCACTTCATCCAATGTTTTGGTTTCACCTTTATAAAAGTAACTAAAGTAAAACTTGATTTTAGGTTCTGTTCCACTCGGCCTTAGGGTGACCTTTCCCCCATTGGCTAAATAGTAAGTGATTACATTGCTTTGGGGTAAATTGATCCTGGTTTTCTGTTGGTTCAATAAATCGGTGATATGCCCTGTAAAAACATCTCTTATTTTGATGATTTGACTCCCTCCAATATCATGAGGGGGATGATTTCTAAAATCCTTCAGGATGCCTTGAATCTTCTCTATTCCTTTTTTGCCCTTCAAGCTTATAGAGTCAAGGCTTTCAAGATAGTAACCATATCTTTCGTAAATCTGATCAAGATAATCAAGGAGAGTCATATTGTTTTTCATGCACCAGACAGTTAGTTCGGCGATTAGTAAACAAGTCGAGACGGCGTCCTTGTCTCTGACAAAGTCACCTGTGTTATAACCATAGCTTTCCTCAAATCCAAAGAGGTATTTCTTACTTTTCCCCTCTATATCATGGTACTGATGGACTTTTTCAGCGATATACTTAAAACCCGTGAGGACTTCCTCCATTTCCACCCCAAAATCCCGGCACATGCCATTCGGGAGGTCCGTTGTGACAATCGTTTTCACGATCAGCCCATTTTCAGGGAGTCGGTTTAAAGCTTTGTATTGACTTAATATATAGTAAGTTAGAATGACACCGACCTGATTGCCATTGAGTAGAACGAATTCATTCTTTCCGTTATTGACAGCAATACCCACTCGATCCGCATCCGGGTCGCTGGCAAGTACCAGTTGGCTGGACGTTGATTGAGCCAAGTCAATGGCCAACTTTAAAGCGGCACTTTCCTCCGGGTTGGGATAATCGACGGTGGGGAAGTCCCCATCAGGTTTTTCTTGTTCAGGGACAACCGTCACGTGATGAAATCCAGCCCGTTCAAGAACTTCTCTTATGGGTATATTTCCCGTTCCATGCAAAGGTGTAAAGACTATCTTGAGCTGATCCTCTACTTCTTTAATGATTTCAGGGTGGATGGACAGGCCCAAGACTTTTTGATAGTAGGCTTCATCAACATCATCGTCCAGATAGGTGAGTCGTTCTTCTTTTATAGCTTGATCCTCGGTGATTAGCTTGATTTCATCAACAGAATGAATGGCTCGTACTTCGTCTATTATGCCCTGATCATGGGGGGGGAGGACTTGGGCTCCATCTTCATAATATACTTTGATGCCGTTATACTCCGGGGGATTGTGACTGGCAGTGATGACAAGCCCTGATATAGCGTTAAGATGACGGATAGCAAAGGATAACATAGGTGTAGGGCGTAAAGATTTGAATAGATAGCACTTTATTCCATTCGCAGTGAGTATTAATGCGGATCGTAATGAGAAGTCAATAGACATATTCCGGCAGTCATAGGCAATTACAACCCCTTTATCTTTGGAAGCAGGGTCCGTCTTCAATAAATAGTTCGCCAACCCTTGAGCCATCTTCCCAACAGTATATATATTCATCCTGTTGGTCCCAGCCCCCAGGACACCACGAAGTCCTCCTGTCCCAAAGTCCAGCTCTTTATAGAAGCGATCAATGAGTTCTTTCTCATTGTTTGACTGGATCAGAGCCTTGATTTCATCTTGTGTATTTTGGTCATAACTTTCGCTCAACCATTCTTGAGCCTTGAGTTGGATCGTTTTATCAATCATTGGGATATTATAGAGTCCTGATGGCATTCCATTACAAAGTTCAGAATATAATGGTATTTAAGTATAGCAATGTGAAATGGATTTGTCAACCGATTTTAAACCAGGAATGGGAAAATCAAATACTCAAAGTTCCAAGACCAACCCTATTGACTAATTATTTATTTTTAGTACTATTTTCCTTGATATGCCAGCTATTACCGTTAAAAATCTCAGTAAACGATATGGCTCTCTTCAAGCTGTTGACAATATTTCCTTTGAAATCGAGAGGGGTGAAATCTTTGGTTTTTTAGGCCCCAACGGAGCAGGGAAAACAACAACCCTTGAAATCATGGAAGGACTCAGGAAAGGGGATGAGGGGACGATCTTGATCGATGGCAAACAGTTATCCAGAGACTATCAGGAGATCAAAGAAATTATTGGCGTCCAATTGCAAAGCACATCCATTTATAATAAAATAAAAGTATGGGAAGCCTTAAAGCTCTTTGGAAGCTACTATCGTCATTCTCTGAGTTTAGAGCATATGCTGGATCTCTTATCTCTTCAGGAAAAACGAAATAGCTATGTGGAACGTCTCTCAGGGGGGCAACAACAAAGACTGTCTCTGGGCTTGGCTCTTATAAACGATCCCAGGATTATATTCCTTGATGAGCCAAGTGCCGGCATTGATCCCCAGGCTAGACACAACCTCTGGGCGATTATACGCCAAATGAAAGAAGAGAATCGTACTGTAGTCCTAACAACTCACTACATGGAAGAAGCCCAGGAGTTATGCGATCGGGTTGCCATCATGGATAAGGGACGTATTATCGATATGGATGCACCTCAAACTCTTATCAGAAAGCAAAATCTAAAAAGTTCTATCCAGTTTCTTGTTAGTGATCATCTGGATATCTCAAGTCTAAAGAACCTTGAAGGTGTTTGCGACCTTAAGATAGTCAATAAAAATGCTACTCTTTTTAGTGATCATCCAGTAAAAACCTTATCTTCACTGATGGACTTATCCAGGAAAAAGTCCTTTCGGGTGGATCAGATTGTTCTAAAAGAGCCTAATCTTGAAGATCTCTTTTTGGAGCTAACAGGGAGGGGTCTGCGCGAATGAAAGTATTAATGAATCAAGTACTCATCGAAATGAAGCTTTTTTATCGTGAGCCTATCTCTGTCTTTTGGACTTTTGTATTTCCTGCAGTCCTTATGATAATGATTGGATGGTTCTTTGAAGGAAATGTAACACAGACTAAATTATATATCCTTGATGAAGATCAGTCTAATAAGTCAAGTCAACTCATAGATTTGCTTAAAGAAGCTTCTGAACTTAAAGTTAAAGTCCTTGAAAGAAAAGAGTTTGAGTCCAAAAAGAAAGATAATCGTGGAGAGTTGATTTTATTTATCCATAAAGGGTTTCAGGAGAAGATCAATAGCAAGCAGACGGGTGAACTAACTTTCTATCATAATCTGGCTTATGGAAGGAGTGGTGAAAGTGGAATCGCCGTTTTCTATCAACTCCTCCCAAGTCTAGTCCGTAAATTGACTCGATACTCGGTACCTTTAAACATCCAGAAAGTCAATCTTGGCGAGAAGGGTAAACTGTTACGATATATTGATTTCCTTTGTCCGGGTATTATTGCTATGTCGGTGATGTCTACATCCCTTTTTGGAGTTGGAATTGCCATCACATCTTATCGCGAGAAGGGGCAATTAAGGCGATTTGCATTGACCCCATTAAGAAAACCTGTATTCATACTGGCTCATATCATCCATCGCTATTTTGTTGTACTTCTACAAGCTTTATCGCTGATTCTATTGGCGTATATGTTCTTTGACCTTAAGTTCTATGGAAGTATATTTTCTTTTTTGATCGTTATAACCGTTGGTTTAGTCACATTTATTTCGATGGGGTTTATGGTGGCAAGTCGTGCAAGAAAGTCTGAGACAGCTGCTGCTATCGCCAATCTTCTCTTCTTCCCTATGCTCCTGCTGGGAGGGGTTTATTTTCCACTAGACAATATCCCGGAAGTCTTTCGTCCTGCTGTTAAGCTTTTACCCCTAGCCAATTTAACGGAAACATTAAGGCAGGTCATATTTTATGGGCAACCCTTTTATCAGTTGACGGACGAAATCCTGGCTCAACTTGCCGTTATGTTAGTTTGCTTTGCAGTGTCCGTAAAAGCCTTTCGATGGGAATAGATTCTGATTTGTATTTTAGCTGTTTAATTCGTTAATATTTTCTCTTCCTGGTTTTTAAATAACTTATAGTATTCAATTTGTTCATTTTCTATTTCATATTGTAATAAGAGTTTTTGTATATTTTCCTCATCATCTGAGTTCATATTGTTTTTAATCGACATGATATTCTTGTTATTTTCTAAAGCGGCACAGTCCAGACAAAGGTGGATATTGAGTTTTTCCTGGCCTGACACATAAGTAAAAGGCAATTTATTATGCCACCAGGTCTGGATCACATTGGTCACCTTCTCACATTGAGAGCATTTTGTTGTTGCCGTCTTCAGTTCTATGATGGCAAAACCCATTTGCTCAGCACTGGTATCCTGAGATTCTAGACGAAAAACCAAGTAATCTCCTATATCGTACTTACTTAATTCAAAATTAGCACCCATTTAATCCCTCTATAATAGTAGTCCATTACTTCAATGGCTCAGCATTTCCTTGATTTAATGCAACTATCGGGATATTTGCCAAAATGACTTAGATATTTTTAATAGCAATCAGGCAATAGATTGTGAGGAGCAGGTCGTGGGATTCATATGAATGGTAAAAGGAAGTTTATAAAGTGTAATGGCCATTATATCTTTGGTCAGTATATATCTCAGGTTTAATGAGTGACTGTTGTATTCGCAGGAAAAGCTAATCTCAAGTTTCTTGTTCATCTTCTAACTCACGGTTGATTCCAATCTTTTTATAAAAGATATCTTCTATGGTGTGTTCAGCTACTTTCCATAAAAGATCTTTATCTTTACATCTGGAGAAAACGCTTAGAGGAAGCTGAAATCCTCCTTTATCCCTTCTACCCCCGCCATAGGGCTTACCTTCTTCACTGACTCCAAAAAGGTCTTTAATCCATTTATCAGGATCCAGTGTGTGACTAGTTGTTCTTAGGGAGCCATCTATATATCTGTTTCCCACAACACCAAACACAATAACAGTTTCTATACCTTCTCTTCTGAGCAAATAATCAGCAGCCTGAGCAATGCCATCCCGATCCTCTTCTCTTACAAAACCAACTCCTGCAAATAAATAAGTTCCTTTAATGACTTTCTTTTCCAGGGCTGTTTGGGTAATATCCATGGTTTTTGCCGAAATAGATTGATGGGATATGATGGAAAGCAAATCTCGATCTGTTAAGTGGCCGAGATAGGCCGCCGCCAAGAAGTCGATCTCGTTGGCAAGAATAAAGTTATCCGTATCACTCCGTATCCCATGCATAAGGGCTGTTGCCAAGCGGACGGCTTCACTATCCCCTGCTTCTAGATTCACAGGGCCTTGTATGAGATATTCTGTATAAATGGCACACGTTGACCCGGAATTCTCTCTAATATCGGTGAAAATAGCTTCTTTTACATCCAGATTTTTATGATGATCCACCAGTATAAGAGGTGACATTTCTTTGGGTAAGACAATTGGCAGATCTGTTGTTTGGGTATCATTGAAAACCAGGTATTTATAAGAAGAAAAGTCAAAGCCATCCTCATATTGGACTAATTCAATTCCCAATTTCTTCACTAGTGCTTTATTTTCCTGGTGGCTGATCTCATCAAAATGGAGTATGGTAGACTCAATCCCGTAAAAGCCGCCGATAAACTGAAAGGCCAGGGAGGACGCAATGCTGTCAGGATCAGGATATCCTTTTATGACAACCAATACGGACTGATTCTCTGCTTTTTTTAGAGTAGAGTAGAATTCTTCCATCTTGGATTTAAACGTTCTAGTCCCAATCTGTTCTTTTTTATCAGATGAGTTGTTATTTTTCTTACTTCCATTCAAAGGTCCTTTGAGGGAAGGATGTAACTGAATACCAACTTCAGGTTCTTTGCTCACAACTGCTTTTTTAGCCATAACATTATCCCTGATGATAACCATCAAATAAATTTACAACACTAAAGATAGTTTGATATTTCATAATTGTCAATCTTGCTTTTAAAATTGGTGATTAAAATACCCTTTAGAATCATCCCTATCGCTGGTTCATAGGCCATATAGGGATTCGATGATTTTATGGATCAGAAGATAAAAACTTTAATGACAGCCTCTTTATTTCATCTTTTAAACGATCAGGAGTCTCTATTTTTAATAAGATAAGGTGGCTAGCCTCTTCCCAAAATGATTTCCTCAATGAAGCTGGAATACGCGTGTTGTAGGTCTCTCGTAATTCCCCTAATATATTCAAAGCCAGGGTAAACTGTTCTGAGTACTGTTTTTCAAGGTTCTCCTTAATGATTCGAGCCAGTGAAGGAGACTTTCCGTCTGTTGATACAGCAATTGTTAGGCTCTCAGAACAAAAGAAGGCAGGGAATATAAAATGCCCATCCTTTGGGTTCGTCACCGAATTGCACCATATTTTATTCTTATTGCAGTCCGATGAGATTTGCTTATTTATTTCTGGAGAGTCTGTTGCGGCAATACATAAATCTATTTCCACAAGATCGTTTATGTCGTAGTCTTTTAAAATAAAGGGTATTTGATTTTTTTGTATAAGGTGATTAAATGGATCAATAATCCTGGGAGCAATGATTTGAATGTTTTGACTGTAAGAGTAAAGTTTAAGGATTTTCCGGTAGGCGACTTTTCCTCCTCCTACAAGTAAAACATTCATTTTAGCCAAATTAATAGCGATTGGAAAACTGTTCATGAAATCTCGTTGATTCAGGCAGAAAGCTTCAAGGACTGCTTTTCTCTTAACCGATCCAAAAGGTCGTAAGAGAGGGAAAGATTTCCCCGCCCCACACCCAGGTTGATATAAGGTTTGTGAGTTCCATGATAGTCGCTTCCACCAGTCACACATAAATCAAGGTCATTAGCCAGTCCGAGAAAGAGTTCCCTGTGCTTCCAGGAATGATCAGAATGGTAGACTTCAATCCCTGTCAGGCCCATTTCTTTTAGCTCAGTAAATAAGCTTTTTAATTTAAGTCTGGTTTTAGCTTTAAGAAAAACTGGGTGGGCTAAAACCGCGACACCACCACTTTTATTGATCATTTCTATGGCATCCTTTGGGTGAACCTCTTCTTTGGCAACATAACACAAGGATCCATGAGCTAAATATTTGTTAAAGGCTTCTTGAAAGGTATTTACAAGGCCTTTTTTTATCAAAAGGGATGCAAAATGGGGTCGGCCAATTAATTCACCCTTTGTCTCAGATTCCAGTTCCTCAAGGGTTAAATGGATCCCTCTTTTTTGAAAACGTCCAATCATCCTGTGATTTCTTCGCTTACGAATCTCTTTAAGTTCTTCCAAACGAACTTGCAGGACAGGGTCGTGTATATCCAGGAAGTAACCCAAAATATGCATTTCTCCATAATAGTCAGCACTTACTTCCACGCCGGGAATCACTTCAATACCACCGATCTCCTCAGCAACAGCCTTCGCCTCCTTAATGCCACTCACCGTATCATGATCTGTTATGGCAATTGCCTCCAATCCTTGCTTTTTGGCAAGTTTTATTAATTCCCGGGGTGTCAAGGTACCGTCTGAGGCGGTCGTATGACTATGTAAATCTATTCGCTTCATTTATTATTCTCCAGTTGACTATATACTAATGGATTAGAGAAATGACTCAAGAGACAGGATCGCATTTGCCTATTCCCTAAAACGCAAAGTATTATAGAAAATATAACACTCTAAACTCTTATAATCCAGTGTTTAAGTATTAAAGTTTAGAAACATTTTGGATTCAACAGGCATATCAGTAATAGAACTATACTTAGAGCTTTTTTTATGGGAGTAATCGGTACCGATCTCACCAGAGACCTCAAAATAGATGATCTGACCAATGGGCATGCCAGCATAGATCCGTACAGGCTGTTTCACCGATATTTCGAGAGTCCAGGTGTTTTTATATCCCACATCTCCCTTGCCTGCAGTGGCATGTATATCAATACCCAGACGTCCAATGCTTGATTTGCCTTCCAGGAAAGGGACATGGATCAATGTCTCAGTGTATTCCTCTGTGACACCTAAATACAACTTATTTGGGACTAATATAATTCCTTCATCAGGGATTTCCAGAGTACGTATTTCATTATGGACCTTGCAATCCAGGACATCGCTTTTGTAGATAGCTAAATACTTCCCCAAGTGAACATCATAACTGTTTGTTCCTAAACATTCTTTTCTGAAAGGTTTGATCACAATGTTTTTATTTCCCATTTCTTCTATAATCTTTTGATCCGTTAAAATCATAGACCCATCCTTAGCTATATATTGCTAGGTCATCCTATCGCCATTGATTTCATGAAAACTAATCGTTTTTTCCTAATAAAATCAATGATGAGCGGTATGAATTTTGCGAACAATTTTAAAGCTCACGGATACACA
>CAJXGR010000115.1 GCA_913053665.1 uncultured Spirochaetia bacterium | reverse complement strand
TTATAGAGGATGAAATATGGGGGTTTCATGAAAAAAAGATGGATTCTTGTTTACTTACTAGTGACAATAGGATTGACCCACTGTAATTCAATTGTTGGTGAACTGCTCTCAACGTCTGATCCAACCTTTAGGGAGCGTGAAGGTTCTAACTTGTCCATCGTATTTGGTTATCTGAATATGAAGGATTCGCCTGCCGGCTTGGGATGGTTGGAGTTTAAGGAATACGCTTCGGGGATTAAGGCTCCTAAAAGGAAAGCGACTTTTTTAAAGATTCATGATGGATATTTATTCTGGGATGATAATGTAAAACCCGGTTCTTATTACGTTTATAAATTTGGTGATACCCACTATAGTTTTGAAATGGATACAAGGTTCGATTACACTTATCGTTTTAAGGTGGAACCCAATCCCACAAAAATAGATATTAAAAAAGCCGGTGTATACTTTGTCGGGTCCTACAAATATAATAAGATCGAATCGGGTGATGATGAAGCCAACTTTAAAATGGCTCCCATTACGTCCGTTACAGAAATCATGTTACTTAAAAAAATGATGAAACAAGCCAAAGGAACTCAGTGGAAAGAACTGATAAAAAATCGTATGTCTGAGATAAGGGAGTTTGGCTCACGAATGAACACAGCTGAACACGAATGAGAAAAGAAAAAAAGTAGTGTATTTTTGCTAAGAAAATAGATTATTATCCGGTTGATATGTGTCGAAGATCAGTTTAACAACCATTCGGAGAAGATGCAATGAAATACCTGATTTTGGCTTTCATCCTATTATTCCTTGTGCCGGGATACTCCCAGATACCGGATTTTGAGGGAGGAAAAAAGCCTGAAAAGCTCGGAATAGCCGGTCAATACAAAAATGTTAAGTTGGGTATGAATCGAGGGGAAGTTCTAAAAATACTTCAAGGGGACGTGGATCTCGAATTAGACGTTGAGACCGATTACGGAGACTTTGACAAAGAACAAAAATATGTGGTCAAGGCCAAGAGACATCCTTTCATCGATTATATTTATTATCAGTTCATCAATAAAAACGACTTGAAAGAAACTCATAAAGAAGTCCGTATCGATCCGGATGTGGGAAAATCCGACGAGGACTGGATATTATATGCCATTATTATTAAGTTTAACGTTAAATATAATAATTACGTTTCTTTGTATAATAAAATCTTATCCAAGTACGGTGAGGCCGATGAGCGGACATCAAAATATGCCATTTGGAAGCCTGAAGGCCGTAAAGCCTCTAAGGGGTCCGATAAGAATATTAAAGTCAAACTCATTCTCAATCATCCGAGTACTATAAAGATTATTGACGACGTCAAATATCAAATCAAACACGTGAAAGATAAAAAAACCCCTCAGGAAGAGGTTAAAAACTATCAAAAAGAACTCAACGAAAAGTTATTGAAAGATTTTGAACCTGATACGAAAGAACCGTAATTTTTGGATTATTTAGCTTATGCCCCTGGAATTCCTAAAAGAGTCCTTCAAACCGGATGAGGATAATGATCCGTTCTCTCAGCAGAGTTGGGTCCTCACAAAGCTCCCTATTGTCCTATACATTATTTTTATTAATATTGTCATTTACTATTTAGTGATCCTCCTTGAGGGGAGTCTGATAGAAGGCAACTGGAAGTTTGGCAGTCTGAGTAAAGTGCGGATCGATCACGATGGAGAGATCTTCAGGTTTATCACCGCTAATTTCCTCCACGGAGGAAATCTCCATATTTTCTTCAATATGCTGAGCTTGTTTATGGTTGGCCCGTTTATTGAGAAGATATTTGGTAAGATCAACTTTTTTATTCTCTATATCCTGTCAGGCCTGGGTGCCACCCTGTCCAGCTATTATTTTACCCTGTCCAGAATTAAGTATAGCCCAATCCATTACCCTTCCGCACAGGCTGTGGGGGCATCGGGGGCGGTGTTTGGTATTGTGGGAGGACTCACCCTGTTTTTATTACTTAACAAAGAGAGCCTGAAAGAACGTGTTAGGAAACGACTTCTTATTAATATCTACATAGTCGTTGCTCTCAATCTGGTTTTTGGGTTTTCGGTAGCTGGCATTGATAATGCCGGACATATCGGTGGACTGTTGGCCGGAGGAGGAATCGCTTATTTTCTTAATCCTCAAATCTTTGGGAAAAAGAAACTTCCCATTGCCCGCTTTGTATCTTACTTCTTATTATTACTTACTCTATCATCTTTTATATGGATGATCTGGTTGTATGTGACAGAGACCCAGTGGATGAAAGGGCTGGGACTCTAAAATGCCTTACTGAATAGGGATAGAGAAATATGATCCTGCTCGCTTTGTTTTTGAGTGCCAGTTTATTGATCCACTCTAACGTTGAAAAGGCTAAGGATCAGTATGTCCACTCCTTTCCCTATCGATTCAATAGTCCAATGATGTACTACAGTAAAGTACGCCTGCGTGCAGTTGGGGATATTATGTTCCACAAGGGTTTACAAAAGTATGCCCTTACAAACCCCATGGGCTTCAAAGCTTTATTTCGCAATATAAAAACAGAGATCCTTGAGGCGGACATTAGTTTTGCCAATCTTGAATCCCCTATTGCCAAGAGCTTTAAACCCTCCGGATGGCCTCGATTTAATGGAGATCCCAGTGTCCTCCCGGCATTGAAGGATACCGGGTTTGATATCCTGTCTACAGCAAATAATCATACTATGGATAAGAAGGATAAGGGGGTCACCGAGACTATTGAGGCGATCGAGTCTGTCGGGATAGTGCCAGTGGGGTCTATCAGGAAAAAAGACTCTCCCTTAAGGATCATCTGGAAGAAGGGGATTAAGTTGGGTTTTCTGGCTTTCGCTGAGCATACCAATAAAATACCCGTTCCAGAAGGGTGGCCCAAGGTTTTTATATTGGATGTGAGAGAAGATGGGACAGCTGAGTCGGCTATCCAGTTGATTAAAGCTTCCAAACCTTCTGTGGACGTACTGATTGTGTCTTACCATTTTGGAGGGGAGTATTTATTAAAGCCTGAGAGTTATAAACGCAAAGTATGTCACCAATTATTGGAGGCGGGAGCCGATGTCTTATTGGGTCACCATCCCCACGTGCTGCAGAGGGGAGAAAAGTATGTGACGAAGGATGGAAGAGAATGCTTTATCATCTATAGTCTGGGGAACTTTGTGTCAGGACAGGTCCAACGGGTTTTGACCTACGATTCACGTCATTCCAAACGCTGTCATTATAATGATGGGGCGATCCTTGATCTTCAGGTTGTAAAAGGCATTGGGGGAACAGCCATCTATAAAGTGGGGTTTATTCCCACGTGGACTCAGGTGGGTCGTTATAAAGCCCTCTTGAAGACAGCGACTCCAAAGAAAAGGAAGAAGTTTACCAGGATAGCTCAGGCTTTAAGGATAAAACCCAATAGAAAAGACTTTTCCTACCACGTTATCAATATCCAGAAAGAGCTTGAGGGAATCAGGAAAGGTAAGTCGAGAGGATTGAGAAAGCTTTTGGAGTATCGGCTTAAGGTGATCATAGACCGGTTTAATCCTGATAAAAGCCCTGTGGTCAAGAAGGTCAGGGCTATCAAATCCAGGAAAACCCGAAGGAAAAAGAGACAAAGGAAACTAGGGTAAACCACTTATCAGCCACTTATTGTAACCTTAATAGGGAGCTAATTTACTGTATATGATTAGTATAAGCAATGTTTAACCCCATTCAGGAAGGATCATCAAATCGTAAATTGGAGAACAGGATGGGAGAATCCAACTCATTCAAGGGCTTTCATAAAGAGGGAACACAATTTCTGATGGATTTAGCTTTCAATAATCGCAAGGACTGGTTTAATGATCACAAGGATGTGTTTGAGGAGCATCTGCTTGCACCGTCGCGGGAGTTTGTTATCTCTATGGGAGAACGATTGAAGGGGCTAGCCCCTGAGATTCACGCGGATCCACGTGTGGATAAGTCTATCTTTCGTATCTATCGGGACACCCGGTTCAGCAAGGATAAAAGCCTCTATAAGACTCATATCGGTGTGTTGCTCTGGGAAGGACTGGGGCCTAAACTTGAGAACTCAGGCTTTTACTTCCATCTGGAACCTCCGAAGCTTATGATCGGTGTTGGACTCCTTTGTTTCACGAAGCCTGTTTTAGAGGAGTACCGTAAGTCAGTGATTCATCCAAAGCATGGGAAAGAACTGGCTCAGACAATCCAGAAGTTTAACGAACGTAAGGATTATCAAATGGGTAAAAAACATTATAAAAAAATACCCCGAGGCTTTGATCCCAACCACGAAAACGCCAGCTATTTTTTATACAATGGTCTCACTGTTGGTTAGGGATAGTATCCGATAAAATAGTCCATACTATGTAGCAAATCATTACATACTATCCGGTGAAGTATCACATCGTATGAAGTAAACCATCGCATACTATCCGATGAAATGTCGCATCGTGTGAAATAAACCATCGCATACTATCCGATGAAATGTCGCATCGTATGAAATAAACCATCGCATACTATCCGATGAAATGTCGCATCGTATGTACTTTTAAGGAGGAACTATGCCAATTAAATATGCCATCAGGGAAAACCCATTAACCACCCCAACAACTTTTAGAGCAGGTATTAGAGAGATCACCACCTTTAGTAAGGCAAACCTTGTCAGGGATATCTTGTCAGCAGGTTCAACAGTGACAGAGGCAGACATCAATGCTGTGATGACTGATCTCATCAAGATTATCGGAAATCGACTTCTTGATGGCGGGAGAGTCGATCTTGAAGGGATCGTACAGATATTCCCATCGATCGAGGGTGTGTTCACAGGAGCGGCTGATGATTTTGATCCTGGTCGTCATCGTCTGAACCTCAATGCAAAAGTATCTGAAACGCTTAAAACCTTTGTGAGACAAAATGCCACCCTTGAGAAGGAACTCACTCCCCCTGCCGGACCCACTATCCTTGAGGTGTTGGACGCTTTTAGCGGCACAAGCAATACAACCCTCACTGTAAATAAAATCATCAATATGCTAGGGGATAATCTCAAGTTCGACAGCAGCCGTGCGGATGAGGGGGTCTTTTTTGTGAATGATACCACACCAGCTGAAGTCCAGGTCGCGGCAGGAGATATATCCATTGCTACGGATGGAAAGATCGTCTTTATGACAGCAGGATCAGGTGTATCGGGAGACAGCTGTCACATGGAAGTCAGGACTAGAATGGGTAATAGTGTAACTTATCCCCTTAAAACAGCGGTCAGCGCCCCTCTTACTATGGGATAAGCAGGAGGCGTTGGCCTGTCGAGCTGGGAAGCTCGACCTACAGGTCAATGGACTCTCTCTGAAAAAGCCTGTAGGGGCAGACCCACGTGTCTGACCCTGTGGAAGAGTAAACACATGGGTTCACCCCTAGAGGTAGTTATCCCTAAGAGTTCCATTGCCTAATTATTTTCCCCCCAGGGGGCAGGCCTTGCGTCTGCTCTAACCTATAGAGTTTTATACCAAACTAGGTGTTTATACATAATACCATTTTTTCTCTTGCTTTTTCATGCAATATCAGTTATCATTTTCTCCAATCTGTTGTCAGGAGAATGCCATGAAAATCTTGTTTAGATGGACTCTAGTATTCATTGTTTTGTTTCTTGTTCAGTGTGACTCTGGTAAAATGGCTCAGTCGAATGGATTTACAATCCTTTCGGGGTCTGAAAACAAAACCCTTCAACCTCTCCTAAAGGATTTCTCAGACAAAGAAGGCGTGTCTATTCAAATGAAATACAAAGGCTCAGTGGATATCATGCTTGAACTCGAAAAAGAAGATATCCCCTACGACGCGGTGTGGCCTGCCAACAGTTTATGGATTTCTATCGGCGACAAGAAACATCGAGTCAAGCATAGTAAATCGATCATGACTTCCCCCGTGGTTTTTGGCATCAAGAAGAGTTTGGCGAAAAAGCTGGGTTTCATTGGCAAGCCTGTTCGTGTGAAAGATATACTCAAAGCCGTGTTAGACAAAAAGCTCAGGTTTATGATGACTTCCGCCACCCAGTCCAACTCAGGAGCCAGCGCTTACATTGGATTTTTATATGCCCTACTTGGCAATCCTGAGGTTATAAAAAAAGAAGATCTCAAGAATCCTAATCTCAAAAAGCAGATTAGAAAGCTATTCAAAGGAATCAACCGCTCATCAGGTAGTTCCGGTTGGCTCAAGGATTTATTCCTTAAAGGCCACTATGACGCGATGGTCAATTATGAAGCTCTCATCATTGAGGCGAATCAAGAGTTGATCCGAGAAGGCAGAGAACCTCTGTACCTTGTGTATCCGGTGGATGGCCTTGTCCTTGCGGACTCCCCACTAGGCTACATCAATAAAGGAGACCCCGAAAAAGAAAAAGTCTTTAAAAAACTCCAAAGCTATCTTTTATCCAAGGATGTACAGGATAAAATATTGGGATATGGGAGACGAACAGGATTTGGGGGACAGTTGGGTCAGGTGGACAAAGCTATTTTTAATCCAGCCTGGGGAATCGACACGAACAAGATACTCTCACCCATCAAACTTCCCGCAGCTGATGTGATCTATGAAAGCTTGAACCTCTACCAGACAGACTTCAGAAAGCCATCCTACACGATTTTTTGTCTGGATTATTCAGGGAGTATGAAGGGAGAGGGGATTGAGAAGCTTAAAGAGGGAATGACTCTATTATTAGATCAGGAAATAGCCAAGCGATATTTAATTCATACGGGTAGCGATGACAAAATCGTTGTGATTCCTTTTAGCAGCAAGATAATATCCGAATGGAAGACAGCGAACACCAGCGAAAAAGACCTTAAACAGCTCTTACAAAAGATCTTGGACTTAGAGCCCGGAGGCGGGACAGATATCTATTCCCCTGTGATTCAGGCCATCAGCAACTTGGCTAAAGAAAACATAGACCAGTATGTTCCTGCGGTCATACTCCTCACGGATGGTCGTTCCGGGATCAACAAGTTTCAGGAGCTTAAAACCCTCTGGGATACAAAGGGTCAGGATATACCTGTTTTTTCTATACTCTTTGGTCACGCCTCGAAGGATCAGCTTCAGGAAATCACCGATCTTACCAGAGGACGCATCTTTGACGGGAGAAACGATCTTGTGAAAGCCTTCAGAAAGGCTAAAGGATATAACTAATGAAAGGCGGAGCGATGGGTCAGGTTATAGCAGGCGTTTTAGCGGGTGTTATCTTTATTGCTTTTTACTTTGTTTTTAAGCTCTCCATTATCATTGCTATTGTTGTTGGTGGAGCCGCCTATGTGGCTGGTTATTTTATCTTTGCCTCATCCCAAAAATCTGCCCTCGAACAGGACAAAGAAAAACTCGATGAGGGTCGCAAAAAGCTCGATGAGATCGCCCACTACAATAAACAAATCAAGAAGCAGAGTGTGAACCGCAAAATAAAAGATATCTGTCGTATAGGCGATGAGATATTCCTTGAGTTAGAGAGAGACCCAAAGAACATCCGATTGTCCATAGACTTTCTCACCTACTATCTGGATACAGCGGTGAAGCTGTCAAAGAAGTATTTGGACCTGTCGCTGCATGCCAATACGGGGGATGTTAATGAGGTGCTGGAAAAGGTAGAAAATGCTTTTGATACGGTGAAGGAAGGGTTTAAAAAGCAGATCAACAAGTTATTACAGGACGATATATTTGATCTGGACAGCGAAATTGCCATTCTTGAAGAAACTATAAAATTAGAGGACTAATTATGAATAAAAAGATCATTGGAATTGCCATTTTCGTGGCTATTATAGCGGCTGCCTTAATCTATCAGTTTACTGGGAGTGGGAGTAGTCCAAAGGAAATCCTTCTGAACGGACTGATTGGGGGTGAAAAAAAAGGCTTTCTTGAGGACGAAGACGTTAAAAGCATTTTAAAAGAAAAGTATGGGGTCGTCATTGACTACTCAAAAGCTGGCTCCATCGAAATGGTGAAAGGAAATACCCAGGGCCGCGACTTTCTTTGGCCTTCCAGTCAGGTTGCCCTTGAAATCTTTAAAACCACTAAGGCTAAGCACCTGGTGAAAAGCGGCTTGATCTTTAATTCACCCATTGTCCTTTATAGCTGGAGCATTGTCACGGATGCTCTCATTAAAGCTGGGATAGTCAAGAAGGTTGCCGCATCCTATTTTGTGGTCGACTTCCCAAAATTAATAAACCTTGTTATGGAAGGTAAAAAGTGGTCCGATATTGGGCTTACTGATTTGTATGGCAAGATTTCTATCATTTCAACAGATCCAAACAAGTCCAACTCAGGAAATATGTTTGCCGGACTTCTTGCTAATATTCTATACGGTGATGTTGTGGATGAAAGCTCTGTGGAAAAGTATCTCCCAAAGCTTAAGACCTTCTTTTCTCACCTGGGCTATATGGAATCCTCTTCGGGAAACCTCTTTGAGCAGTATCTGACAACAGGGGTTGGGGCGAAACCTATTATAGTGGGTTATGAGAGTCAGGCTATTGAGTTTTCCATCCAGAACGAAGAGTTGTGGCCAAAGGTGAAGGATAGAATCAGGATTCTTTACCCTGTACCCACTGTATGGAGTGCCCATCCATTGATTGTCCTGAATCCAAAAGCCAACATCCTCATAAAAGCCCTACAGGATAAGGAAATACAGAAGATAGCCTGGGAAAAACATGGCTTCAGGACAGGATTGATCGGTGTGGATAACGATCCTAAACTTCTTAAGGTTGTTGGAATCCCTGAACGAATCAAGAAGGTCATTCCAATGCCCAAGGCTCAGGTGATGGAAAAGATTATGCAAGCCCTTCAGAAGTGATTATACGATTCTTTGATAGTCAAGAAAGTATGCTTTTCTATATGTAATGGATCTCATTTAT
>CAJXGR010000114.1 GCA_913053665.1 uncultured Spirochaetia bacterium | reverse complement strand
ACCCATAATCTGACTGAAGAGGCAGGAGCAATTCCTTTAGCAGCTGCATTGCGTGACAGAAAAAGGTTTGCTGGGAAGAAAGTATTCCTTGTACTGAGTGGGGGCAATCTTTCGATGGATCACCTTAAGTCTATTCTCTCTGAAGCCTAAGTCAATGGACAAAATTAAGTCTTACCAGTATTAACATCTTCTATTTTTTTGACTGGAAAAAGAATCCCACCAATAAGTATTATAGCTACTATTCAATTTTCCAGTACCGTGTAATCATTTTTATCTATACGTTTACTAAAGTCCATTATATTTATAATTAAGAGAAAGAAATCCATTCCCCTCAAAAGAAACATAATTCCTTAACTTTGTCTCCTTGTATTATAATTTTCCCTATCATAAAGGCTCACAGCACAACTTCAAAGCCTTCAAAATTGGGAGGGCCTAGATACGTACCTTTAGGTGCTTTGGCCTGACCATGGGCTTTTTTAAATGCCTCCGACTGGGTCCAGGCATCAAAGGCCTTGTGAGATTCCCATATTGAGTGGGATACGTAAAGTGTGAACGTATCATTGTTTGGACCTTTCAACAGCTGGAACTCCTTAAACCCTGGAACACTATCCAGATGGGATTCTCGCTCACGCCATATTTTCTCAAAGTCCTCGTCATGCCCTGGGGCTATCTGGAATCGATTCATTGCAATATACATGATGACACCTCATTGATCTCTATTTAATCAACAGCTTTCTCACTGGTCAAAAGCTGATAAATCATTGATATTTTTATTTATAATAAAGTTAATAGGATTCTCAAAGAGTGGCAAGGTCTTCATTCAAATTGTTTGTAATTGCCCCTATACAATAAAGATAAAAGGCCATAAGTTTATGGAAATAAAAAGCCTCTACCTTTTGACTTTCATGGCTTAAGCAGTTAACTTATAATGGATCAATCTATTACGTAAAGAATGACTGATGGAAGCAAGAGGGATTATATGTCACTGAATGGCAAAGTAGCTCTCATCACGGGAGGTGGGACCGGGATCGGCCGAAGCATTGCAAAGGCCTACGCCAATGAAGGGGCAACCGTTCTAATATTGGGTCGAAGGGAAATTCAGCTCCGTGAGGCAGTTCAATCTATCCGAAAGGAACTTTCTAATAATCCTGATCTCCGTTACTACCCATGTGATCTCTCCGATTGGAATCAAATGGATAAGGTGGCAGAAGAAATTAAAAAGGACTACGGACGATTGGATGTTCTGGTCAACAATGCTGGAATATTAGGTGACAGGAAAACCATTTTAGACTACCCCAGAGCCTTGTGGAAGAAGGTTATAGACATCAATCTCAATGGTCTATTCTATATCACACAAGCTTTACTTCCTCTAATGATAGGCCAGGAGGAGGGTTCGATCATTAATATTTCCTCAAGTGTGGGTCGAATCGGGCGTAAGGAATGGGGAGCTTATTCCGTATCCAAGTTTGCTGTGGAAGGCTTTACCCAGACCTTGTCCCAGGAACTTGAAAGCTACAATATACGGGTCAATTCAGTAAATCCCGGTGCAACTCGTACCGATATGCGGGCTGAAGCCTATCCTGATGAAGATCCCCGTCGCCTTCCCCATCCGGATGAGATCATGAGTCTTTTTCTATATTTAGCACATCATGATTCATCAGAAATCACCGGCCAGTCTCTATCTGTTCAAGATTGGAAAAATCCCAAAGGATAAAAAAAGTCCATTGAGTCATTAAAAAACTTCCATCGAATGAGCCGATGGTGTTATATTATGTTAAGTAATTTTACCAATCTTTTTATCGTTCATTTCATAGGCGATCAAAGGGTTCTATGAGATAATTCCACCTGGAAATCATTATTCCATACACATTCTCCTGGGAAAGTTTATGCCAAAAAGTCTTATCATTCTTGCTTTTATCACACTAGTTATTATTACTCCTTTATTCAGTGCAAAAAGCACAAAGGACATAAATCGCAAAAGTCCTTCAAAAGAGGCCGCCAGTGAAGATAATACTCAAGGTGTCACTCTGGAGGACTACTTAAAGATCATCCTAAAGTCCAATCCTGAGATTGAAGAAGCAAAACAGGGTATCGCATTTTATAAAGGCTTTGTGGACGAAGCAAATGGAGCCAGCTATCCCAAGATCACTTTTCTGGGGATAGTGGCACCCACACCAGCCATCAAAGGGGACATCAACAATAGCAGCATCGATTGGGGGAAGTGGGGACCGTTTATGAGAGGGCAAATTGATGTCCAACTCCCCCTATATACCTTTGGAAGGATACCTCTTGGACGGGAAGCGGCCATCAATGCTATGAGTGTAGAAAAAGAGAAAGTGAAAGAGGTCAAATGTGTCGTCATCCACAGGGCTAAGGAAATATACTATGGCTATATCTTTGCCTATTCCGCTTACCATAATGTCATTACATCTGCTGAAGAGAATCTCGCCAAAGCCATTGAAACAGCTGAAGAAGAATATGATCTAGGAAGCGGGAAGGTCACTAAAGCCGATGTCAGTCGCTTGAAAGTGGGTCGGGCAGAGCTTTTGAGGCGTAAAGCAACGGCTGAGAAGTTTATGGACCTCACCAAAACAGCCATAGCCCGTTTTATAGGTTACAAAGACCCTGATAAGCTAAAAATAGCTATTACGGAGATCGAACCAGAGAAACTTGAATTAAAACCCCTGGAGTTCTATGTCCAAAGAGGTTTTCAGAATAATCCTCAATGGAATCAGCTTCAATATGGTCTTCGGGCGCGTAAAGCTTTTCTTCAGTTTGAAAAGAGTTTTAATAATCCAGTACTCTTTTTAGGTGCCCGTGCTTACGGCGGCTATGCTCCTCATTTCGATGATCAGAAGAGCTATTTTGCCAATGACCCTTTCAACGAGTTGGGTGGAGCATTATTTGTTGGTCTGAAATGGGAACTCGACTTTTCACGGCGTGGAAAGATTGGACGGGCTGAGGCCGAGTATCAAAAGCTTATAGAGAAAGAGAAATTTGCACGAGGAGGCATTTATCTTTTAATCAAAAAGGCCTACGCGGAGATTGTAGAAGCCAAAAAGCAGATGAAAGCCGATTATGACGGCTATCGAGCCGCTCTTGGCTGGATGGGTTTCTCCTTCCTGGCATTTCAGAGCGGGACGGGAGAAGCCAAGGACGCTCTGGAAGGTCTTGCCGCTGTGGCCTTGTATCACTTCAATTATTATGACAGTATCTTTAACTATAACATGGCTTTAGCCCGTTTAAGTCAGGTGGTTGGGGAGGAGGTCACTCAACTAAAGTATTAAAGCTAAGACATTTATTCCCAAATGATGAGTTTTGTTTTGGGGTCTTCAATAAAGTTAGCTTTTGAGTCAAACTTTTGCTCTATCTTTTTGACAGCATTTTTGATCTTGATCGTCACGCCCAAAAAGACTTCTTCTTTAATCTTTACAAAAGGAGGTTTAGGAAAGTTTAGACTAGCTTTTAAGGCTTCTCTCTCTCCTTTCATTTCTTTAATCGAATCATTCACATTTTTGATATTTTGAAGAATAGTTAGAAGTTGTTTCTTTCGTTGAACCGGAAGGGTATTCATAACTGTTTTGACTTCCGATAAAATATTCTCACCAAAATACTGAGTGATTTCATCTATATGGTCTTTTAATGCATTGAGTTTTTCTGTGATACCAATGGTTAGCTCATCCAATCTCTTTTCCAAAACAGGATCTTTACCCGCTATCAACTGGGTCTTGGTTTCAGAAGGAGCACCTGCAAGGCCGACTGTAATTCCATACCTTCCATAGTGCTCTCCACCCACTACACGACCACTTACATAAATATATTCTTTCGCGAAGCACTTGCCCTGTACAACCGATTCGGTTACTTTAATATCCTTCCCGGCGTTCACTTCGGCATTTTGTATGAATCGAGTGATTATGTCTCTTTCGGCCTCCACCTTGCACTGTTCCTTTCCAAGGATTCCGTTGTCTACAACAATTTTCCCCCCAGACTTAACAATGGCATCCTCCACGTTTCCTCGAACATATATATCTTTTGTAGCTTCCACAGTAAATCCTGGAGTGATGTTGCCTGATATTTCCACGATTCCTGGGAAATGAATATTCCCAGTGTTCAGATTAACATCCCCTGAGACCAGGAGTCTTTCTTCAACGGTCAATCTGCCATCTTCGCTAATATCCAGGATCCCGTCCATGGCGGAGACATAGATACAAGAGCCTTCTACTTCAGGTATCAGGTTTTTCCCCAGTCTATAGGGGGATTTTCCCTTTAATTGGCCTTGGACGGTATTCCCAAAAACATCCACACCATCCGTGGCGGGAACCATAGGGATTTTCTCGGCAATGATCTCCCCTTTGATGACTGTGTTAAAAGCATCCTTTTCTTTATAGTCAATTCTTCCGTCTTCTAATTCTTTTCCTACGGAGTGTTCTAGACTTTTCTTGAGTTCAATTTTCTCTACGATCCCATCCACAGGCTTGGCACCCTCTGCAATGAGTATTTTCCCCCCCACCTTACCAGGGTCATCTTTAATCATATCCACCTGATAGGTAATATTATAGTCCTCAACACAGTGGACGATTTTAGAGAGATCAAAGAGTTTTTTGATCTCAGTGATACTCGGATATTGTTTGCTGATGGTGGGATTTATATAGAGATAAAACTCTAATTTATCTTGTGACACCCAGGTGAGTGGGAGTACTTGTATTTTATGGTCTTTATAAATGACGAAGCCGTAAAGCTTTGACAGGTACTCTTTGGACTTACCGTTATATTTGACATATTCGCTTTCTAGGGCTTGTGGGGCTAGGTCCAAGTCATCCAATTTGTCTTTTTCGGATATAAACCCGGGGTCATCAAAGGCTATAACTTTGGCCACAACATTGCCTTCGCCCACAACATTATCCGTATTAGCCAAAATCACGTCATTGGTTTCGGAGATTTCATGGAACGGTCGATCGGCGTATTTATCGAAAAGGAACTTGATTTTATTCAGTTCAACATTTTCATCCATAAAATTACCTTTTGCTTTCTGATCCAACTTTAGAACTTGTCATTCTATTTCTTGAAGCCCCTCTAAATATAATAAAAGAAAATGACAATTAGACAAAATATTATAGAAAAGAGACCAACTATCTTAGCCCTTGGCAAACTTGAACAATTACTAAATCTTGAAGACTCAATTATATCAACACCCTAAAAAACGAAATCAAGTAATAACTTGACAAACTATAGTATAAGCAATATAATTTTCCTTGGCGAGCCTGCCAAACTTCGACACAAACTGTTTAGTCACTTTAATTATCTTTCATTCAATAAAATGTATTCGTGATAATTCCTGTCATTTGTAGCTGACTTCTTGTCGAACTCACCTTATTTATCCTGCAAACCAAGCCTTACAGTGAAATAAAAACGACTTCCTTTACCCAAGTCGCTTTCAACCCGCAGAGTCCCTCCCATTAATGTCACCAAGTCTTTTGCAATGTTTAATCCGAGACCTGTTCCCTCATAACTTCGGCTTGTGGAGCCATCCACTTGAGTGAAAGGGTCAAATATTAAATCCTGCTTATCAAGAGGAATGCCAATCCCTGTGTCACTCACCTTAAAATGAAGATCCACTTTCCCATTCACGTGTTCAGGGTTAGCAATCTCTTTTGCTATATGAATACTTATCTTGCCTTTTTGGGTAAACTTAATAGAGTTACTCACCAAATTGACCAGGACTTGAAGAAGCTTTTCAATATCTCCTGTTAAGGAGTTCGGCACATCCTCTAAGATGTCATAGGTCAGATCTATTTTCTTTTGTTTGGCTTGTACACTACATACTTTGAATCTCTTTTCAAGGCTTTCTCTTAGATTAAACTCTATTAGATTGAGGGTCATTTTACCGGCCTCAATTTTAGTGTAATCCATCAAACTATCAAGGACTGTCAACAAACTGTCGGCCGAATCCCTGGCCATTTCAAGATAGTCCCTTTGCTCAGAGTTTAGCTCAGTCCTCAAGGTCAGTTCAGTCATCCCTATAAACCCATTCATGGGAGTACGAAGTTCGTGACCAATGGTTCTAAGGAAATTACTCTTGGCTAAGGATGCCGCTTCAGCTAGTTCTTTGGACTTCTGGAGCGTTTCTTCCGCTTGCTTATACGCTGTAATGTCTTCTCCATAGATATAAACGTTATCAACCCCTTCAACGGGGACAATCAATAATGAA
Source organism: uncultured Spirochaetia bacterium (assembly GCA_913053665.1). Taxonomy (GTDB): domain Bacteria; phylum Spirochaetota; class UBA6919; order UBA6919; family UBA6919; genus CAJXGR01. Next base: position 2,705 of record CAJXGR010000114.1, on the reverse strand, counting down.
TACGTAAATTGCTTGACTTTCATCTCTATTGAAGTACTTTTCCCCGTGTTTAAAACCTCTTTAATCGTCTGATGGCATGATTCATGGAATAAATCCCCCACTTTGGAATCCCAATGGCCTAAAAGAGTCTCACTAGCTCTATTAGCATAAAGAATAATATAGTCCCCGTTGACTCGTAGTACAGGATTCGGGTTTTTATCCGGAAATTGGGCTAAAAGATCCCGTTCTGTATGCACTTTCATACGTTCAGTGATATCCTGTCCCACTCCAACCATCCGGAGAAATTTTCTATGATTATCAAAACGTAGCTGTCCTTGAGCGTGAATAATTCGCTCCTCACCATCCAGTCGGAAGATGCGAAAGTCAAGATCAAATTCTACTATCTTTTCGGCAAGCATGTCAGAAACTGTTTGAATCACCCGAACTCTATCATCGGGATGTACTTTGCTGATCAGATCATCATAACTTAAGTCGAATCTTTTATAACCGTAGCCCATAATACGATGGAGTTCATCGGACATGTCAAGCTTTGCAGAAGCCATATCCCAACTCCAGTTGCCGAGATGGGATATGGCTTGAGCCTGAGAAAGTCTTCTCTCACTCCTTTGCAAAGTTTCTTCCCCTAACTTTATAGAGTAAGCCATGTTTTTCATAGCTGTCAGAAGTTGTCCCGTTTCATCCCTGGAATCCACCTCGATATTAATATCCCGTTCTCCCTTTGCTAAACGGTGGGCTATTTCTACTGCCAACTCCAAAGGATTAATGATCCGGCGTGTGATAACAAAAGATATAAGGAAAGTGACTAGAATCGTTGCCAAAGCACCTATTGAATAATAGATAAAGCCATTTCGAGCCGTATCTTTAAGATCGCTAACCATCTTCTTAATATCTATAAAGATTTTTTCCTCAACTTTTCCCAATCCATCCATATACTTGGACATAATTCTATACCATTCTTCAGGCCTTGTATTATAATCGTAGGGTTGTGAAAGCCGATTGAGAGAATGGATAGCTAATTTGTCATCAATTTTTACAATAGAGTCAATCTCTACAACGCTTTTCTTTTCCTTTTTTAAACGAATGACTAGAACCAAAGCTACTTTATATTTTTTGATAGTCTTTTTCAGGTTCTTGAGATCAGATCGTTCAATAGAAGAAAGCTTTTCTATCCGTTGCCATTTATCTATAACTTCAATAATAGTGGAATATTTTTTCATGAAAAGGTCAATATATTTCTGATCACCTCTTAGAACATAATTCTTAAAATGATGAATTAATCCTCCGTAACCCAAATAAGTGTTCAAGTTGGCTAATATTTTACCTTTCAACTCTCTTATGGTCAGTATTTTCCTCAACTTTCTTATTTCCTTGTTTACTTCACTATCCTGGAGAAGGATATTATCATAAAATTGCCTTTGTTCAAGGGTTGCAAAGGTTTTAAAAACTTTGATGTAAGCCTTTTCTTCTGTAATCAGGAGTTTGAACTCGTCCATGAATTCAAGGTGAATATCGGTATTTGTAAAGATGTAGACACCTACAGCCCGTTCGAGACCTGCTTTATCTTTGGCCTGAAGAAAGTTTAGATAGGCATGCATCATGGTAGCAAGTGGCACATGATGGGTCAGACCAGTTATCTGCATAACTGTATGAAAGAAGGCCTGATCGATATCACTATAAAATTGGATCATATCATCTATTGATATTTGTCGAACACGTACTTTTTGCCGAAACCTATACATATTATTAAGCTGATCGTATGCATTCTTCAAACTCTTTTTAATCGAATCTGGGAGGTTCCGTTTTCCCATATTATTAATAAAATTATCTAAATGGATCTTCTTCTGATCAGTGAGTTTCTTTTGGGATTCTAATTTTTTCATAAAACTTTTTCCGTCACTTCCCAAAAATCCCGCTGATAGTCCTCGTTCTTTTTGCAACTCATGAACTAACCGACTCATCTGGATGGACAACTTGGCCAAGACCTGAACCAAAGACATTTCATCCGCTATTTGTTTTTTGTCCGCTATAAGTTCTGCTGAAAAGTAGATCAGGCCGGAAATTGGAATCAATAGAAGGAGTCTGAGTTTATTCTTGATTTTAAACATTTATTGACCTATATGTTAATGACATATCAAGAAATGACCCCTCTCTACGAGCCAGATCTTTTGCCTTCTAAAAGATTTATCTAAGTATAAGAACGCCTTTACATGGATAATATATCATTTTTTTTCACAAAAGTTTAAAAATAAATGAGACGAATGGGTACTTTAAAGCTATATTTATGAACTCTCAGTGATGAAGACTTTTATAAGGACGGCAAATGACCAGGTTATGGATAAAGCAATCTATATGGTTATTGATTAGTGTTTTAACTCTTCTTGCCACAACCATTATTCTGATCGCTTGTGCTGAAACCAAGTCTCACAAGGATCCTGTGATCCCCGATAAAGAATACGGGAAGTATTTAATTGCCAGGAAAGGATGTTACGGCTGTCATAATATTAAAGGCTTTGAAAACACTGGCCCCAAGGCGGTTTCATTAAAAGGCCTGGGCAGTAAAGTCCGATATGGCTGGATAGAAGAGTGGTTAAAGGATCCTGAGGCTTATGCGTCCCATCGTAAAATGCCTCACTTTTTTATGAATGAAAGCGAGATAGCGAAAATAGCCCATGCTCTTTACTCTCTTAAAAACCTCTCTCTCAAAG
>CAJXGR010000113.1 GCA_913053665.1 uncultured Spirochaetia bacterium | reverse complement strand
ATAGATTCTTATATCCCGAACTCACGTTATATTAACGTTCATCAATATCGGGAACTTGATTTTTAACACCTCCTTAGTTCATGACAGGCTGCCAATTTTCTCCTATCGCCTCACCCGTTAAGGTATGTTGCTCAAGACCTTTAAGGATTTTCATGAACATCTTCTTCATCATGGGTTTCATCATTAATTGCCCCATCATCCAGCCCAGGGGACCGAATTTGGGTGTGTAGCGCATCTCGAAAGACGCTGTGGTCCTGTCAGAACCTAGAGGTTCCAGGCTTATGGTGGCTTCAGCCTCTTTAATCGGCATGGCTGAGATCTCGGTTAGCTTGACTGTATAGGATTTACCATCCACCCATTCCTGGATTTCCTCTACAAGACTTGATTTATCATAGAAATCACATCGCCTTTTAGCTCCCACCCCCTGATTCTTTGAACTCAATAGTGAGGCTTTATCGACCATTGGGTGAAACAGATGGATTTGATCAAACTGAGACAATGCGTCCCACAAACGAGGTGAGGGGAGATTAATCGTCATAGACACTTTTGCTGTCATCGTGATCCTCCTTATGAACAATTATATAAATGTTTAGAGTGTTTACGCAACACTGACTTGTCCAATTCCTGTGATCCCATCAGCATAAGCCCCTTCAAGCATTGCTCTTATTTCTGACTCATTGGCTTCTTCTACTTTAAAGGTAGCAGACCAGGTCACTTCGGTTTCACCATTTTTACCCGTTTCTTTAATTTTCATAGTCCCAACATAGTCTTTGATGGGCATGGGAGGCTCAGGAATACTGTACTGAAAGACTTTCTTCTCATGATCGACCAGATCAATATTCTCATTGAGCTCGCCTCCATCAGTCATGGTACAAAAGCGTTTGGCACCTGCACCACTTCCTTCTACTCGACACGTTTTGATCATACCAGACCATTTATCCACCCCTCCAATGGCGCTAATAGTTTCCCATACGGCATCTACGGGTGCCTGAATCTTTTGAACGACTGTTACTGACGTTTGTTTCATTTTGGACTCCATTTCTTATATTTATGAGTCTAATGATAACTACTTTTTTAGACCTCTGCTAACGACAGAAGGATTTTATATACAGTTTAAGGGATATTTGTTTTATAGCAGATAGTTAATGACATAAATGACTTATATCGCTATGTTTTAGTTAAAAGATTGAATAGAGCAGTAGAAAACTAGCTTTTCTTTTGGGCCTGATCAAAGAGTTTTTTGTATTCAGACACTTTTGATAGATTCAATTCTGTTGCGAGTCCATAGGCCTTTTTCAGTTCTATCAACGCTTTATCGTATCTTTTCATTCTTAAATAGAGGCTACCCAGGTTGCGTCTAAAATTGGCTTGATATATTCTTCTTTTTTGGCTTTCCACAGGGTTTTTGGGATTTTCACTCATGGCAATAGCTTTCACATAGTTCTTTATGGCAGGGCCCATACGGTTCATCCTTGAGGCTATGGCTCCAGCGTCGTTATAAGCAATCATTATCTTCTCTGACACCACAGGACTTGGTTTTTTATACCCCGTGAGGAGATCCACAACCGACATAAACTTGTCATAAGCCTTTCGGAAGTTCTTTTTGTACTTATACAGATGGCCCATCTCATTTTGGAGATCCGCTTGCATCAAGATATCTTTTTGGCCTAGGGCAAGATACCGTCCTTTTTCGTAATATTTTAAGGCCTCTTCATAGAAATCATTCACATGAAGGTTTTTGGAATAATTCTTTTTTTTGGAGACTGTAATGGTTGTACCGGTTTCTATGGTCTGGTAACTTAAGGCTAAGTTCCTTAATATATTGACTTTCCAATGATAATTGTCTTTTAGTTTTGTCTTGTTGAGCCTTAAAGCTTCCTTTAAATCCCGTATCGATTCATCCAGGTCGGATTCCAGCTCAATATGACTAATACTACGCAAATAATGGGCTTCAATGATTTCCTTGGGTTTATTAGCGATTTCGGCATAGATATCGTAATATAGACTGGCTTTTCTGTTCGCCTCTTTGGTCGTTGCCGATTTTTGATAGGATTTGGCAAGATATTTAATCAGTATATCATATTTGTGAAATCCTTTGAAGAGTTCTTGGGGTTCAATGGCTTCCCCTTTCAGGATATACTTTTCCCACATGCTGATCAGCTTTTTGTACTGTTCCTCTTTATAGAACGCTTCCATGCTGGGGAAAATCCTCTCCAGGGTTGAGAGAGTATTGCTGGAGTTGATTTTATCCAGCCGACCGGCATCATTGACCTTCATAGAAGGGGATAACCAAATGTATAAGGCAAAAAGGATTAGGACAAAAGCAAAACTGGCCGATGCGATTTTATATCCTTTCAGCTTCTTAACAATACTTGAGGCCGACTGGTTGTCATTTTTCTTGATCAGTTTTCTTTTTTCCTGTTCTAAAGAAATCACTTTTTTGGAGAGTCCTTCAGCTTTTTGACGAGAACTCTCTATTTCCTTATTTTCCTCCTTTAATTTGTCCACTTCAAGAACTTGGCCTTTCAACTCATTATTGAGACCCTCCAGCTGATCTCTTTCCTCAGACAGGGATTGAATGGACTGTTCCCTGGATTGGACAGTCTCTTTCAGCTCTTGATTCATGGTCATCAACTGATTTCGGGTGCCTTCCAAATCATTAGACGTTTTGTTGAGTTGAAGGTTTTCCTGCTCCAGAAGACGTAATTTCTCCAGGAAAACCTGTTGTTCCCGAAAGAGTTTGTCTTCTCCTTTTTTAATCTCATTAAAGATCTGGGTGATGGTCATATCCGGATTATGAAAGAGTTTAAAGAGTAGCCACATCTCTTCCTGAGTCAGGGTTTTGCAATTTGGCGGCAGGGACATGGATTCAAAGTACTGAGTCGTTAACATGGAAATTGGAACAAGTGTCGGGTACTTATGAGAATAATAATTTATTTGATCCAACTTGCAATTTCTATACCGAACCGTTTGTTCGTTGGCGATGACTACAAGCCCATGAAGAAATACCTTCAGGTCTTTTCTATCCCTTGACAAGAAGTCTTCAAGTCCCCTTTTTCTTAACCAGTCTTTAGCTTGATAACGTTCCTCTATGATATCCTCTACAGGATTGTCTCGTTTGGTGGTCTTACGGATTTGTTTCCCTTCGGAACTGAGAAACTTTATGGTATTGCCATCACTCAGCTCTATGGTACTGATATTTTTTGAGTCAATGAAAAAAATACCCTTTGGGGCAATGACAATGAAATCGATCTGGGTGCCTAGACCTTTCTTGAAGCTAAATCGATTGCCATCCCCTCCTATACACCACCAGTGATCGGGAAGATTCTTCAATTGGTTGGCTACAGCCTCTTCTTCCGGAAGAATCAGCCCACGTCTTATTATTTCCATTTTACTTGACTCATACAATGTATTTCGTTAAGGATTCAGTCAAAACGATTGAACTCAAGGCAAGTGATTTCATCTATAAATACTTGCTATTCAATTTCTTATATTCAATAATTCGTGCCAATTTGCGTCATTAGCGGCTAAATCCAGGCGAAGAGAGGAACGTTAGAAACCGTCGAATTACCAACATATTGTAGGGGCGACCCGCTGGGTCGCCCCTACAATATGCAGTTATATGGAAAATTAGTCTTTTTACAATCAGGTAAAAAAACTAATGTGACAGTTTCGTTATATTACACTAATAAATTAAAAAAAATATCCATAATATACAAGTACTTTTCACCTAAATCTGTTTGATTGGAGAATATAAATCATTTTATTTGACATTCATTTGGAATGTATTACATTATAAACCGTTGAAAGGAGTGTCTATCAGTCCCATGTCCATCCAAAGTAATTTAACACGTATCCATCATGAAATCAACAGGCTGAGAAACCCCGTTAGCCAGGATATCACCTTGATCGCTGTCTCAAAGCAAAAACCGGTTGAGGCCATACAGGAAGCCATTGAAGCCGGTCATCTCGTATTTGGTGAAAACCGTCTGCAGGAAGGGATCGAAAAGATCTCTGCTATCAACAATCCTGCGGTAGAATGGCATTTCATCGGACACCTGCAAAAAAACAAGGTCAAGAAAGCGGTGGAGCTCTTTCAGGTCATTCACTCGGTGGATAAGATAGACACGGCCCAGGAAATCAGTAAACACTGTGTGAGACTAAATAAGACCATGTCCATTTTCGTTCAGGTCAATACCACAGAGGAAGTCCAAAAGGGGGGAGTGGATCCGGATCAGCTTAAAGGCCTTTTAGAACAACTGATTCCCATCCCCAATTTAGAAGTACTTGGTCTCATGACGATCAGCTTGTTTACAAAGGATCAAGACAAGATCAGACAGTCCTTCGCCCTCTTGCGATCCTTAAAAGAAAGGATGAATCAGGAAATACCTTCTCTTAACCTGAAATCCCTGTCTATGGGCATGAGTGGAGATTACGAACTGGCTATCGAAGAAGGAGCCACTCACCTACGTATTGGAACGGCCATATTTGGTGCAAGAGCTTAAGATCTTTCTTGGGGGCCAGAATCCCAGGAAACAATAGATAAGTTAACGTCTTCTTTTTTTTCTTTTTCTTTTCTTCTTCTTCCTGCGACGTTTTCTCACCTTGCGTATCTTAAACTTTTTCAGCCGCTTGGAGTATTCCAACACAAACTGGACATAGTCATCACTCCGATTGTAGTGATAGATAGCTTGATACTGGCTTTCAGGCTTATCTCCCTTGAACCCAACAGTCTTTAGGTAGTTCCCAACGGATGATATGGCATCATATATATTATAGAGATCCACCTTGTGATCCCCATTCCCATCCACTGCGTAATTCATATAAGATGTGGGTATGAACTGCGGATAGCCCATAGCACCGGCAAAAGATCCCCTGAAACTGAGGATAGGACGCTTCATCCCTCTGGATACTGAAAACAATGCCTTCAACTGCTCCACAGCCCATTTCCCTTTTTTTGCAGACCGCTCTTTAAACTCTTGTATCTTGGTGTCCAAGTCACTTTTGGATAGTTTTCTATATTTATATTTAAGACGTTTTAAGTTGATCTTCATAAAATGAGGATGATTAGCAAAAGCGAGGGTAGCGTAGGCATTAAAGACGATATTTCTTGCTTTTCTTAGATTGAATTTGGTTTCTATATAGAGTATCGCTACAATCACTTCTTTATCCACTGAATGAAGCTTTTCAGCCTTCTCCAAAGCCTTTCGATACAGATGTATAAATCGTATCCCTTTGTATAAAGCCCTTCGGCCCAGTGAATTGGCCATATACCTTTTTTGACTGGGTTGATCCAGATTCAATAAAATCAATCGTGAGTCAAAGCGGATCCTTCTATCCAGAAAGATTTTACGGAGTCTGCCTTTAGACTCAAACTTGCTAAGAGTGTTTATAAGGGGACTGTAAAAGGCTAACTTCTTTCTTTGGCTTTTCGTCAGACTCAATGCCAGATTGGAGGCTATGAACAGGCTTAGGATGAGGGTTATCAACACAATCACTTTCTTCAACTTACAATCACCTCTTATGGTTTTTTGAATATCGCCAATTGCCAAAATACGTCATATTCCTTCGTTTTACCGAAAAGAAGTCCAAAATGGATACTTTCTATGAAGATAACAAAAAAAACCTTCTAGCGTATTATTTTTCCCCCTATTTTCATCAGATTAAGTAGAAACAATACATTATAGGTTGACACACACAGATTATTTAAATAGTACCCACATTTGGGTACAAAAGTACATAATTCTCTTGACGTTATGAGTGTTTAAATCACAGACAATGATTTGGACAGAGTTGAATGTTCAAATAGTGAGGGCTATAAAGGGCAAATAATATCGCAATCTGAAGGTGAGGTGTATGGGAACTCAAAATTACCAACTCCTGGTAGTTGAAGATCAAAAACGTGGCCAGGAGGATTTCAAAGAACTTGTTCAAAAGCAAAAACTTTCCTACGATTTTACGATCGCTGGTTCTGTCCAGGAGCTGAAGAGTATACTTCAACAGAAGAAAGATTTTGATTTAATCCTCACAGACGATCAGCTCGTGGATGGAAATGCCTATGACATCCTGTCCCTTCTTTCAGACCTGGAGGATAACACTAAAATACAGATTCCTCCCATTATCGTCTTGTCAAAAGATGATCATGACATCAATGTGCCCGATATTATAAAAAAAGGGGCTTATGCTTACTTTCTTAAGGATCATGAGTTCCTCAGCTTTCTTCCTGTAACGATCAAAAATGCTATTGATCATTTTGAGACCCTTAAACGATGGAAAAAGACAGAGTCACTCATTGATAACTTGTATCACCAACTGAACGACTATATCGAAAAAGGAACAGGGGAAATCGAGGCTATTCATAAGAACTTAGAGCAAAACCATCAAAAACTAAAGCCAATGGATCGGCTGAAAAAAACAACATTCTCCAAAACTGATCTGGATAATCTATCTCATAAGTTCAGAACGCCTTTAAACGTAATCTTACCTAATATCCAGATGCTTAAGGATCAGTTCTTTGGGACTCTAAACGGTGTCCAAATGGAACGTATCGACCATATATTCCATCAGGGAAAAGAGCTTCTATCAATGATTGAACAATTTGATTGTAAGACGAATGACAAATAGATCAAAGGGAGGTTCGATTCATGAAAAAGATTTTGGTTGTTGACGACCAGGAATCAGGTCATGTCATTTTACGGGATGTCATAGAAAATACTCTGGGAGGCGTATGCAAGTATATATCCTGTGAAATGATGAGTGCTTATTCAGGTCGTGAAGCTCTGGAGAAGATTGAATCGAACAAGCCGGACATGGTCATGCTGGATATCAATATGCCTCAAATGGATGGATTCGAGGTGACCCGTCATATCCGGCAAAATGAGGATACAAAGGATATATACATCGTGGCTGTAACAGCCCAGGCCATGAGCGATGATCGAAACCGATGTCTAAGAGCTGGCTGCAATGAGTACTTCTCCAAACCATTTGATGTCTTAAGGTTAGTTCACTTTATTGTAGACAAATTAAGGGGGTGAAAATGGATCCAATTCGTGAAATAGACCATAAGTTTCGTGAAATAGCTAACGTCATCAGCCTTCTGAACATGGTAACACTGGGCCATTATGGTCCTGTGGATGATCAGGTGAATCAAAAGATACTTCAGGGCATTCACTATCTGAAAAAGATGTTGGATGATGCCAATATGGGTATCCAGGACCTTCTGAACAAAGAAAAAGAACTCTTAAAGATGAAGGATGAGTTCACAAGTAATGTAAATCATGAGCTTCGCACACCTCTCACATCCATCCTGGGGACAACGGATTATCTCCTCGACGTCTTGGCCACTCTATCCAAAGAGGATATAGAAATACGGCTTAAGCGAATCAATCGTTCAGGACATAGTCTTCTTAATGTCGTGAACCAACTTCTTGACTTTTCAAGGTTAGAGGCTGGAAACATGGACTCCAGATTAAGCGAAATCAATCTCAATAAGATCTTTGAGAGTGTTAAGGATACTTTTCAGGAACTATGCGATTTAAAGGCCCTCAAGCTGAACGTCCAAATAACAGACATTAAGATAATTAATGACTATGAACATCTCCATAAAGTGATCTTGAATCTTTTGAGTAACGCCTATAAATTCACTGAAGAAGGCAGTATCACTCTTGAGGCCGTAGATAAGGGGAACGATGTCCAAATAATTGTCTCAGACACTGGTCAGGGAATCGAAATAGAAGACCAGCAAAAGGTCTTTAAGCGTTTCAGTCAAGGAAGTATAGAGAATAATAAAGCTCCTGGCACTGGAATCGGTCTTCACATTGTCCAAAGCATCGTTCAAATGCATGGCGGCTCTGTTGATCTGGAAAGCCAGCCTGGCATGGGTTCCAGGTTCTTTGTGACCTTGCCTATTCAATCTGCTCTGATCCAAAAAGCTGATGGAGAAAATCATGGCAAAAAAGAGTAAAATCCTGATCGCTGACGACGACGATGAGATTCGCAATTTATTAGGCGACATTTTATCTGCTGACTACGATATAACTGAAGCAACAGACGGTTCAATGGCCATAGAACTGGTCCATAAGCCCTTTGACCTCATTTTATTGGATGTGATGATGCCTGAAATAAATGGATTTCAAGTGGCTGAATATATCCAGGAGAAGGAAATTGATATACCCATCATATTTCTGACCGCTAAAACAGAGGTCACCGATCGGGTTCAAGGCATGGAATTAGGGGCTGATGATTATGTTTGCAAGCCCTTCACCACCAAGGAATTGAAACTTCGTATCCAGAAAAAACTCAGCTCGCAACTCAAGGTAACTCTTAGAAATAAGAGATTTCGCCTGTTGCATCATAATATTGTGACCCCCACAGGGGTGATTCAAGGGGCTCTCCAAATGTTATCCAGCCTGTTGAGCAACTTTTACGATTCTTCTCTTTCTTTAGGAACCCATCAGGAAGGTTATTTTGTTTCCAAAAAAGAGATGGATCAATTGAAAGAGCAAATAGATGAAACCATGGGCTGGATACACGAATCAACAGGTCAACTGATAAAGATGGGCCAGAATCTATCGGCCCTGTTTTCTGATTCCACAATGAGCCTTAAAAAAATCCATCTATCGTTAAGTTATTTCTTGTATGATTGTGTGGCACAACATCAGCCCAAACAACTGGACTGCTACATTGATCCAGCACTCCCTGAAGTGACATTGGATCTTGACAAGAATATGATGGGAACAGTTCTTTTTGAGATTCTGGATAATGCTGTGTTACACAATGATAACAGACGATCGTCCGTCCATATAAAGGCTTATATTAAGGATCATGACGTCGTTATATCCTTTCAGGACAATGGAAGGGGAATTGACCTAATGGATCATGAGAACATATTTAAAGAGTTCTGGTCTGTTTATGAAGATATCCACCACACGCGAGGCCAAGGCATCGGCT
>CAJXGR010000112.1 GCA_913053665.1 uncultured Spirochaetia bacterium | reverse complement strand
TTTTTTAGTGATGGATTTTATGTTATTTTACCAACAAAGGTTATTAACAGATCGGAGTTGTAAGTGAGATGGCAGAGTCAGAAAAAATATCAAAAGAACTTCTTCTTTTCACGATGAATAAAATCGATAAGGAAGCTGTTCAGAAAACAATGACAATATTTGAACAGACCTTACATGCTTTGACAAATGGAGGCAACGCACCAACTGATCTACAATTAAAGAATCATAGAGAACTCCCTCCTATGGAAGTCATCAAAATAAAAAATCAACTAGAAAAGGTAATGGGCTTATGGCATACGTTTAAAAGCAACAGCATGAAAATCCTGGAGAATCCGGAAGATGAAAAAGCTCTCAATGACTTGATCCATAATAATACTATTATCTTAAGCGAAATGAATCAAGCTGTGAACATAATGCAAGCAAGTGCTGAAGAAAAGAATCTAGTCCTGCAAAGCCAAATCTCAGCCTTTTACTGGCGTGTTGTATCGGGTCTGATTATTTCTTTCTTAATAACTACAGTCTCATTCTTTGTAATCAATTTAATTATCATAAAACCGGTAAAACATTCTCTTTTAATGCTTAAAGATATTTCAGAAGGGAAAGGAGATTTAACGAATAAGGTTACAATCCATTCAAAAGACGAAGTCGGTCTCTTATTTGTTTACATCAATCAGTTTATCTCGTTTTTGAGTCATATCATTATTCAAATCAAAGAGGTGACAGGCAAAACAAAGGGTATCAGTCAAAATCTGATGGCTGGTTCGGAAGAGGCCGCCGCTTCTCTGGAAGAAATGAAACACAATATAGAAGGAATAAAAGCCAAGTCCGTACATCTGGATAATGAGATTCACTCGACTAATCAGGTTGCTAACAGAGTGAGGGAGTTTATCTCGGACGTCACCCGTCTTATAGCCTCTCAGTCTTCGGGGATCAGTGATGCTTCTGCTTCCATTGAGGAAATGTCAGCATCCATACAGAGCATTGTAAAAGTCTCCGTGGAAAAGCTTAAGATAGTTAATGAGCTTGAAAGAACAGCCTCATACGGTGAAAAAGGTATGAAAGAGAACGTCGAGATCATTAAGAAGGTGGCTAGTTCAGCCCACGTCATCATGGATATGATTGGCGTCATCAATAATATCGCTGAACAGACCAACCTTTTAGCTATGAATGCCGCCATAGAAGCTGCTCATGCTGGAGATGCAGGAAAAGGTTTTGCCGTAGTGGCGGATGAAATTAGAAAACTAGCAGAAGACACTTCAAAAAACTCTCATGATATATCCAATTCTCTAAAAGAAGTCATCAACTATATTCACGTATCAGAAGAGTCGACCAACAAAACGGGAGATTCTTTCGTCAATATAGTAGGCGGCATTAAGGAGGTGGCGGGAGGGATGGTTGAAATAGAAACGGCTATGCAGGAGCTGGAGAAAGGAAGTTCTAATGTCCTCCTATCCCTCAATTCTCTTGTCAGCATTGCTAGCGACGTAAAGAAGTCGTCGGATGAGATGGATCAGAGGGTGGGGACGATCACAGAGTCGATGAATAATCTCCTTGACATTTCAGCAGATACAAAAAACGGGATGGAAGAAGTGGCCTATGGCGTGAATGAGCTTTATAAAATAGCAGAGGTTGTATCGAAGTCTGGAACAATGAATAATGACAGCATAACCGAATTAGAGGTTTTAGTGAGCCAGTTTAAAGTGGACGACAGGGATGTTCTTCCTCAGGAAGTATAGAATATCGTTGTATGGAAAGCATTATAACCGAATGTAGCGGGAGGCAATGCTGCGTAAACGCCGGTCTGCAAGGAAATGGAAGTACTTTACTTTCTTAATCATTGTGTCAGAAAGCTGGGATAAGGGAATGTACAATATATGACGCCCGTATCGCTCCGCCAGAACATGAAAGTATTGCTTAGGAGGCGATGGAGCCACATAAATGATGTGCTTCTTTTCTGAGTACTGAATCCCGGCCATCAGGAGACGTTCTGCTTTTGTCTTGGCCCGATCGAAGCGTTCATCCGTCCAGACCTGTCGGATACCCTTGGGTGGAAAGACTGACAACAGCCCCCCATACTCGGCTCTACTGATCCCTGGGCCTATCAGCTTCTCTCCGGGAGGCGTGGAATAGAGGGCCAGGTCCGATTCATTGGGATGTTCTGCGTACCAGGTCATCTGAAAGGAGTATTTATTCTCTTCATCCCTTTCGTCAAAGATCACAACAACCGTACCCACATCTCCTTTAATGGGCTGTTGGTCTTTCACATAGAGTTTACCTAAATGTAAGTTCCTCAAAGTCTCTTTAACATCAATTCCATCCAGTAGGGAGTTCTCGAATTCCACTGTCCGACTATGTTCCTTCTCCAGAATAGTTTTGCCTTTTTTTCTGAGATAGTCAAAGTAATTTTCTATAATAACGTCTTCAGCAGGGTAAGAGACCAGGTCAAAGCCATAGTTCCAGGTTTTTTCCCAGTCACCCGGATGCTCTTCCTTGAGTCGCTTTTTAATAGGGATTTCCTCCATAAGCCACGGCTGTATGGGGAAGTGAGACTCAAACCTGACTTTTTGACTGCCGATAACACCCTTCTGATCTTGTATATTAAACCTGGGAAGGATTTCCTGGTTTTCCATAAAGGGATAGAAGCGAAGCAGTCGGGACATCTCCCAGGCGAAGTCGTCATTAATGGTGTTTTTAAAGGCCACGATTAGCTGATAGGGAGAGGGAATCAGATAATCATCGACGAGGGCGTAATTTCGGGCGAACTTAAAGCAATGGACAATTTTCCTGCCGGAGCCTGATCATCCCACTCCCGATTATATAGCCTTCTGCTTTGGATCACGATTTCATGGAGATTGTCATACTGATCTACTTTGCTATCCAGGGTTTTAATGGACTTGAGCCGTTCTGCCTTCCCACGTACCTTCTCAAGATAAGCGTCCTTCACGTTCTCTTCAATTTGTTTGTGAGTCTCCTCAGGAGGCAGTTCTATTCCCATATGAAAGCTGGATAAACCCTTTCTTCCTATCTCATAAAGGTATGTCTGGAAGGGCATGGTTCCAAGCACTTCTTGATAGGTGGATTCATCAATGTGCATCAATCGGATCTCGTCTCGATCAATGATTTCGTCGGGGGTTGGCTCAACAGGATGCTGTAAAAAGTCTGTGATGCGATTGTGATGGTAGAGTCCATAAACGAATAAGACTTTTTTGTATACTTTTGCCATCTTTCGGACGCGAAAGGCCATTTCAAGTTCCCGTTGATAATGGATGGAGCCACGGTTTGAACTTTGCATACCTTGCAAGTACTGTTCACAATAGGTTTTTAGACCCAGTTTCGTCAAATAATACGTGTCAGGCGGCATGACTTTGGGGATTGGAATGCCCTGAACATCCTTATCGACAAAGTAAAGCTCTGTTCCGTTCTCATCCGCCAGTCGGACAGCCTCAATGATGGAATCGCAGGGCTGAATAGGGATATAGTGATAAGTGCTGTGATTTCGATGGTGTCGATCAGGGAAAGCTAAAACTGAAAGGTAGGGTAGCCGACGGACTCCCTGTAAGACTGGTGACATAAAGGCTTCAGGCAGCTCAACAGCGATACAATCCGGGTTGATCTCAAAAAAAGCCGTCCGAAGGATTTGGGCGAAATCCAAGGATCCATGAACAGAAGGGACACAATAGATATTGTCTAACTGGAAGTAATGATCAGACCAGTTCATCGTCATCCTCATCCTCTTCATAAGTGTCCTGGCCCCAGAAGTCATTCATAATGTTGAAAGAGGGCTGATAGTCCGGGTTCAGATAATTGAGAGCGTCTTCTCCAATCACGTTCTTAATGGCCTGCTCCAGGGCTTTGTCCAACGGAATCCCCTGAAGGTGATGGATCCGACGGGCAAAACGAATGATGTGGATACCATCCCGGCTGGTAAAAGGCTCTCCAAATTGGTGGGCGTGGGCTAAGAAAGCACTCATCTTGTCCAAGAGGGCTTCTTCAGCATAGGGTAAATTGATGCGTAATATTTCTTTCTCTTCATTTTGATTTGGGAAATCCACGTAAATCTGTGGCTGAAGACGGGACATAATATATTCAGGCACCTCAAAGGTGGATGAATCATCATTCATGGTGACGCAGCAGCGAAAATCAGGGTGAGCCTTGATTTTAAGCCCAGCTACAATGGACTCCACGTAGCGTCGGTTATCGAAAAGAGGGGCTAGACTGGCCCAGCTCTTCTCACTCATACGGTTTCCCTCATCCAGAATGGCTACTCCCCCCCGTATCATAGCTGTCACCAGAGAGGAAGCCTGATAGCGAATCTCAGGAGTCAATTTAGCATGACTTTTAGAGGCGTTTGAGTTTCCGCCACCAATGACAGGAGTGATAATCAGGTCTTCAGGCCGGGTATCCATGGTGCACTGAAAGATATACACCTCCTGACTCAGTTTTTTACCCACAGCGTAGGCTAAAGTCGTCTTCCCAACACCAGGTCGACCCAATAATCTGGGGACAAGGGGAAGGTCTCCATCTTCCAGGCTTAACCAGCAGGCCTCAAGCTGTTTTTGGAGGTCGTAAAAACCGACCATTTGCATATTTAATTCGTCTGGGCGGCTTAAAGTCAGTTCCACCCCATCTAATTCTATTCGATGGTTGCTCATATAAACTCCATGATGATGGCTTTAATATAATAAATTATCAGATAATCAGTTAAACAATTTATTGAATCATTCCTTGAAAGGTTATATCTATATTTGAGAATAGTTTAGATTTTATTTTATCCTTCTCTTTAGCAATACAAAAGGAAAGCAATCTATCTTTTTCTAAAATAAACACTTCCGTGCTTTTATTGTTAGGGTGGACGATCCAGTATTCCTTGACTTTAAACTTTTGGTAGATCTTAAACTTGTCTACTGTATCCATCTTCTGACTGGATGGAGACACAATTTCCACGACTAGATCAGGACTTCCAAACAGCCCTTTATCCTGTGCCATATCCAATCTATCACTGGAAACAAAGATAATATCAGGCTCTAGTGTATTTCCTGGATCAAAAATCACATCTAGAGGGGCAATGAATAACTCACCCATTTTATTCTTTTCCACATAGCGGTCCAAGCATTGAGACAGCTTCTTGAGGACTCTCTGATGGGTTAATCCGGGTGCAGGCATTTCAATTAACTCTCCCTCAAGGATTTCGTATTGCTTATCATCGTCTAATTCACAGTAGTCCTTGTATGTCCATGTTTTATGCTTGGTAAGTGCCATTTTGAAGCCTCAAGTTTTATTATTTAATGATAAGCCATTTTAAATGTTAAATCAAGTCTTTTTAAGACAGTTGAATTAATCAAAATCGCTAGATATCTTGCAATCAGGAAGAGCTTTTTTTAGGGCCAAAATGTCTTTCTTACTGACTTTAGTACTGTCAAGACGGAGCTTTTTCAAGTTCTTAAGTCTTTTAAGGGGACTTATGTCACTAACGTCAGTACTATTAAGATAGAGTTCTCTGAGTTTTTTCAACTTGCTTAATGAAGTGATATCACTGAAATCTCCTTAACTTTGAGTTTAACCTGTAATAAAACTATCTCAATTCATCCAGTGGCAGTTCAAAGCCTTTTAGGACGTTTTCACCCGATAGTTTTTCGTAAAAAGAGCTGATCACATCACGACTCCCATCCTCCCGATAGATATAAGCCTTTTCAGAATAGGGATCAATGAGCCAGGATAGGCGGCATCCATTGTCCATCCACTCCTCCATCTTATCCTGAGCGACACCCAGACGATCCGATTCAGACATGAGTTCAATCACAAAATCAGGACAGAGGGGTGGAAATCTCTTTCTTTCTTTATCACTTAGTTGATCCCAGCGGTCTTTGCTCACCCAACTGGCATCCGACGCCCTCATAGCTTTACTTTTTAAGGTAAAACCGGCTGATGAACTAAAGACAATCCCTGTCTTAGTCTGACTACTCCATAGTTCAAGTAAAAAAATTAATCTTGTCTCTCTATAACCTGATTCCCCACCCACTGGTGACATAACGATTAACTCTCCTTTTTCGGTTCGTTCAATCTGGATATCCTGATTAGCCGCACATAATCTGAACAGCTTCTCATCGGTTAATTCCCCAAGTTCTGATACATCAATAACTAAATGTTCCATCTATCGCCTCTCAAAAAGAAGAATGGTTCCCTGTAAATATACTATTTCATGGGCAAAAAAGCATTACGTAATTTGTATTTGGCGACTGAATGAGTCTTTATATCGGTGACTGCAAAAATATCCCTTCGTGATGTACCCATTCATTGCTTCACATGATTTTTTAGCACTCCGGGATGAGGGATAAGGTATTCCATAGAGGTTTTTCCCCTGGTCACGGTGATCTTCACGACTCCCTGACGCATACCGATGTAAAATATATTCTTAAGGTGGATGATCGAGTTGGGGTATAAACTTCCCCAGTAAAACCCTTTATAGATCAGTGTTATTTTTAGAGTCTCCGGCGAAACCTTGATCAATCTTCTGGTGGTGACAATAAACAGCTCGCTCTTCTCTCTGAGCATTGTTTGGGGACTTTCTCCGATATCAAGTACTTGTTGGACAAACCACTTTCCCTTTCTTTTGAAGAGATGTAAAATATGGCCTTCATTAGTAAACAAATGGGCCAAACCGGCTAGAGCGTAGATTTTCCCGTTGACTGTTTCAAACTGATGAATTCGATCATTTCCATATCCATCACGTTTTCTTAGAAACTTAATCTCATAATGTTTTTTGCCGTTTTTGGAAAACCAGACCAATCCCCCTCCAAACTCACCAGCATTATAACCGACTAACCAACCGTCTGAAACCTTCAGAAAACAATATTCACTAGATTTAAAACGAAATCCTCGTATCTCCATATTGAATGTTGGAACGTTCTTACTTTGTTTTTCCCATTCGTCTCTAAGGCTAACTCGCGGGATACCATTATCCAAATAGACTTTCCACTCATACTTAGAGTTGTCAGCCATGGCAAGTGCCTTATGTTGAGAGGGAGTGATGACTTTCCATTGCCTGATATCTGTGTAGTAGGTGAAATCCTTGAGTTTATGAGTCTCATAGGATAGGCCCGATCTCGTATTTCCTGAACAGAAGGTGAATATGAATAGGCTGAAAAGTAGAATCGTCGTGAGTCCTAGTTTGGTATTATAGATCACCGTTTTATTTGTTTTCAAGTTTCCTCCCTATTATTTTCATCACCAAACAGACTTTTTAAGTGTTTGGACTATGAAATCCATATTTTTTTCTTTAGTTTTCGGATGATACGCATTATATTATTAATCTATAAACAAACTACCCTCAAAACCAATGATCTAGTGATTCAAGGGGATTAAGAGCATAAAATTGAGCATTATAATGAATAAATGGATCGTTCTGGTATTATTTAGCATTTTAGTCGTCGCGTGCAAAGAAGACAGCAAAAAGTCAGTCAAATACACAAAGCCCCTCACCCCCATCAGGACGAAAGCCGCCACCATTGAAGAGGCCTATGACAGGGTCTCACTGGTGGGACAGGTAGAGGGTGAGAAGGAAATCTATATCTACCCAGATGTATCCGTATCAGGCATTATACGAAATCGTAAAATAGTGGAAGGGGACCCTGTTGTCAGAGGGACTCCACTTATGATGATCGATAGGCAGGCTGTCACGGGGAATCACTACAATTACTTCACAGTGAGAGCCAAGATGAAGGGGATTATCACGAATGTTTATGTCCAAAACGGTGACCTGGTCAATCCTCAGACCAAGTTATGCAAAATCGTTCAGATGAAAAGGGTGAAAGTCGTGATCGATATACCTGAACGGGAAATCGGGAAAATAGCCAAGGGACAAGAAGTCCACATCTTTCTTCACAGCTATCCGGATGAGAGGTTCAATGGAAGGATCACACATCTCTATCCATCAGTGGACCCAACAACCTTGACTTTAAGGGGAGAAGTGGCCATCGATAATCCTGATCTCAAGGTGAAGCCCGGCATGTTCGCCCGCATCGATATTGAGCTGAAAAAGAAAAAAGCCCTTTTAATCCCTCTGGATTCCGTTATCCTCGAAGATAATATACGCTATGTCTATATTTACGATCCAAAGACTCAAAGGGTGAATCAACGTAAGATACTGACCGGAGAGACCTATGGCGCCAAGATTGAAGTGATCAAAGGTATACAAGATGGGGATCAGGTTGTTGTAGCAGGCCATTACCAGGTGATCGATCAGGAAAAAGTGAAGGTCATCAACGGAAACAGGCAACCCTAAGGATGCAGACTTCTATGACACCCCGTTCTATAAACTTACTAAGTCAGAATAATCAAGTACAAGACCATGAAATTATCCTTTAAATCCATTGACAATCCCATCAACGTAGCGATCTTTGTCGTTACCATTGTGGTTATTGGCATCATCGCTTTGCGTTTTCTCCCTGTAGAAATGTTTCCTGAGATTGAAATCCCTGTTGTTACTGTAGTGATCGCTTATGATGGGGCCTCTCCCATTGAAGTAGAGTATCAGATTAACAAGGAGGTGGAGGAGGAGCTGAAAGGTCTGACTGATGTCAAGAAAGTAACATCCATTGCCTCTCAGGGCATGGGGACTATCGTTGTAGAGTTCCGCTCCGGCACAAACCTTGATACCAAAAGGTTTGACGTCAAGGAAGCAGTGGATAATGCCATACCAGACATGCCAAAAGAGATTGAGACGCCCATTGTCAGGGCTGTGGACTTTGAGCAGATTCCCGTAATGGATGTCCTACTCTATGGTGAAGGTAAAAACTACGTTGAGTTAAAGGAAGTGGCTGAGAGGGTTAAAGAAGCCGCAAACAACTATTTAACCTCGCCTAACTATTTGATCGCTAAATTAATGCCCGAGAAAAGTGCTGAACTATAAAGAATTAAATTACCCCGCAGAGATTAAGCGCGACTGAAGTTACGCCTACAC
>CAJXGR010000111.1 GCA_913053665.1 uncultured Spirochaetia bacterium | reverse complement strand
TTGCCAGCCCTGTAGAAACGCGATTAATCGCGTTTCTACAGGGTACAGGTTTTATTACCTGACAATTTAAAATCAGTTTGGTCTAGTAAAAATAGACTCAGGTAATTTTGAAATGTCAGTTGCAGGGTCTGGGTTACCCAAACCTTTTAGAGGATTTAAAATGAAAAGTCTCCAGTGGAAGTTTCTATTGCCCGTTATTGGGATGTTTATCCTGTCGATTCTTGGTCTAATCGTTTATAAAGATCACCTGGAGTCTGGAACCGAGGGGTTTGGTTTATTTAATAACATGCTTTTGGTCATTATTTTGAGTGATCTCATTGTTTTATTTCTCATTTCCCTATTGATACGGAATTTTATCACCTCCCCCCTAAAAAAGCTGAATCCAAAATCTGTTAAGGCTTCTGAAGGCAACTTCCTCCAAAAGCTGTCCCACCTTCCCAAAGATGAAATGATGGAATTGGGTGACACGTTCCAGAACCTGGTCAAAAATCTGCGTAATATGATCCTCCACACCCTATCCGCCACGGAATTGAGTCTCTCCATCGCTGAGAAACTGGATAATAACGCCAGGAAATCTTCTGAAACCATTGGTGACGTATCCGATACGGCTCATTCCATTAAGGAAATGACCACTCAATTGGCTGAAATCATTGAAGAAAACGCCGTTTTAATGTCCCAAATGTCAGGGAGTATCGAAAAGCTCACTCACACCATTAGCACTGAGTCTAAAGCCGTCTACACCTCCTCTGAGTCTATTGAGCAGATGACGTCTGATCTCAATGAAATTGCTTCAACGGCCCTTGAAAAAAAACAATCGGTTGAAAAGATGAGTGATAAAATAGAATTGGTCCAAAGCAACGTCACCAATGTGGTGGAAAGTATGGCTGATATTAGGGATAAGTCGGGGGCTATGCTTGAAATCGTAGAGATCATCGGGAAAATCTCGGATAAGACCAATCTACTCGCTATGAATGCCGCTATCGAGGCGGCCCATGCTGGTGCCTATGGCTCAGGCTTCAAGGTGGTGGCCACTGAAATCAAAAAGCTCGCTCAACAAAGTAATTCTAATGCCAAGCAAATCACATCCCACATCAATGAAAATCTCTCGCGGATCGATGAGGCGGCGGAACGGGGCGAAAATATTTTAACGGAGTTTATAGATTTAGTCCATGATATAGGAGATACTGCCAAAGCCATGGTTTCTATAATTGGTATGGTTGAAAAGCTTAGCTCCAGTCATTCTCAGGTAGTGAATACCTTTAGGATGTTGGTCAAGGTGACAGATGAAGTGAAAATGGCCAGTAAAGAGATGAATGACAGCCGTCTTAGAGTCGTTGAGCACCTCTCTGAGCTTATTGGTATTGAAACCACAACAGACGATGCCGCCTCATACATCCTCAAAAGAATCGAGGAAGTACTGACGGCTCAGGAAGATATATCCTCTCTCATGACTCTGAACAAAGAAGCCATTGATGATGTCCAAATATCTTTGAATAAGTTTAAGGTAAAAGACGGTAAAATCGTATTGGTCGGCAACGAACACACTAGCTTTTAACGGGTATCCAGATGCCTAGAAGCCTCAAAATGAGCAATATTAGAGTAAATGAGAAGAAACTAAAAAAAGTGGTCACTAGGACTAAATTTGCCGCGAGACGAGAATCCCCCTTCATTTCTGCCGCCATCACATAACTCATAACAGCTGCCGGGGAGGCCAGGAGTAAAACTGTAGACACAAAGTCCATTGCCTGAGCCTTCAATGCATAAAGAAGGATTCCCCCTAATAATGGAGCCACCAAAAGTTTGTATATAACAGGAAGATAGCTTTCCTTGATTAGTTGAATGCTTTTTCTGATCTCGAGTTTAACTCCAACGGCCAGTAGAGCGATAGGGAGAGTCATGTGTTTCAGGCTTTCTAAAGTATTATCAACGATTGGAAGGCTATCAGGGCGGACGAATGAAAATAAAACACCCACTACACAGGCTAAGACCAGAGGATTTGTAATAACCCCTTTAAACATCTTGTTTATAGGGATTTGCCCTGAGCTTTCCTTGTGTGGAAGGTATAAAACGATGACAGCCAGGATATTAAAGGCTGGAACCCCAAGAGCCAGGATCAGAGAGGAGTATCGGATACCCTCATCCCCCAAAGCGTTTAAAACGATGGGTAATCCTATGAATCCCATGTTTGATCTAAAAGAGGCCTGAGCCCAGACGCCCTTCTGATTGGATGGAAGCCTGTATAGCTGGGCACTTAGATAGCCCAGAAGGGCCATTATGCTGGCTACTACTAGAACAACATAGGGTCCTTTCATCTCAAATAGTTCTGAGAGAGTGGTTCTGGATATTTCATCGATGAGAAGACTTGGTAGGCCAATATAGAAAACGATTTTAGTGAGACTGTCGACGGCTGATTCCTTGATCCAGCCCATACGATTGGCTAGATAACCTGATGCCACAATAAGGAGTACCGGGAGGATCACGTATAATGTCTCTAAGACAGACTGGAACATCAACTTTCCTTACTTTGGAGGAGTCGATCCAACATAATACGGACGACAGGGAATATGATATGGGGGAATTCCGTGATGAGATCATGAAACTTGTCGCTTTTGATAGCGATGGTATTGATGGGTTCAAGGGCCTCTACGGTAGCCGTTCTCCTGCCCCCTGTAAAGATAGCCATCTCTCCAATGTGCGATGGAGGCTCCAGATCAACGATCGTGTCACCACGGTAGACTCTCACCCGGCCATGTTCAAGGATATATAACTCGTTCCCTATCTCATCAGACTTTATGAGTATATCCCCTGCCGAAAAGGCCACCTCATCCGAGATGGAGCTGATTAATCTCAAGTCTTCAGAGGATAGTTCAGAGAAAAAGGGGACCTTCCTTAAAATCATGATCTTCTCAAAGGTTGAAAGCATTTTTGAGTCTCCCGTTGAAGTGAATAAATGACAGGCCTCCTGAAAGTAGGAGTCCCGAGTCGTTGCGTCAGATATGTTTTTAATTCGATCTGATATGTTCATGTCTTTGGAGCCGTCCATCTGACTGATTGTATATAAACACACCGTTTGAGTCCAGGGAATTGGGTGATTGTTAAGGAGTTCCATACAAATATTCGTCCCACTCTCCGAGGGAATGGTATCCAGTTCTGCCTCCCAAAAGTCTGTATGATTCAAGTGTTTCAGGAGCTTCTGAATCTCTTTGGCTTTGCTATAGGAGGTTACATTCTCAATGATCTCCATGGCCTTTTCTGACTCTTCTTTCTTTGGAGCAAATAATCCATCTATGAGGTATTTAAACTCATCAGAAGGGGTAAAGGCGATGAGTTCCCAGGCAATGAGTTTCTTGATCGTTGATTGAGCGTTTTCCTGGAGAACCCACTCTAATAATTGGCCTGGCTCCTCCAACTGATGGACTAGATAATAATCTCTTATCTGCGAGTGAAAGGTACTTATAAGAGTTGTCTTTATTTCATCATATCCCTCAGAGCTTTGTTCCTTATCTGATCTACTCTTCCATAGTAATGCCACCTCATTAAACAATTTGGAAGAGAGTTTAGTATCCTTAAGCATCGCGAAAACCTCTTCATGACGAAGATAGTCCTGTTCCCTTGCAATGGTAAGGAGTATAATTTGCTCCTGACTGGTGAGTTGGCTAAAATCTCTCCATAACAGGGGGAAAAACTCCTGACAGGGTGCTTTCCCCAAGAGTCTCAAGTATTTACGGCGGAGGGATCCTTTAGTGGAACAGAACAGAGCATAGTAATGTCTCGTGAAAGAGCCATCATTCCCTGATTCTAAAGGCTCTACAGCGTCTGCCCACTGCCTTTTAAGTGAGTCACTCTGAAGCATGGGGATAAATTCGGACAATACATCACGTTCTCCTAATTCAGACGCTGTTTGTAAAGCCACAGTGAAGTCTTTAGGTGTTCCAAAATAGATATAAGCATAAAGCTGATTGTACAACTTCGATCTGGCATAGGGACTGGCTATTTTAAAGAGATATTGAAAGGCCTTCGTACGGGCTATAACAGATGTGTCGGGATCATCCAGTATTTTCCCCGCCTGGCCTTGACCGATGGATGTAGAAATATCCGAAAGGTTGAGTAGAATAGTTATTCGTATTTCATCATCCCCTTTAATCAACCTCTCATTAAGAAACTCACGATCTTTAACATCCTCATTGGCGGTTAGATGAGGAATAATCGCTAATTGAACCTCATGATTCCTTTTTGGATAGCATTCTCTGAGCAAAGGATGGACGGTTTGATCCAATGGCTGGTCTAATGACTTGAGATATAGGGCTAATACATCGTCACGTCCTTCGCTCAGGATGGTTCTCACAAAGGCTTCATCATTTGGAACGTTCTCTAAATAAGGGTTTAAGGCGCGTGCTTCCTCTAAAACAGAGCTTCTCCTAAGCATTTGGACTTTAAGTGAGTTCAGATAGTGTCTCTTAAGGCGAATTCCTACGATAACATAAATTAAAGCCCCTCCTATAGCAAGAATCGCTACACCATTGTATCCCGCCACCTTGTAACTCAATAAAATCAGTGCACTGGCCAGGATAGCGGCTCCTGCTTTCACCACTCCCCTCAGGATGGTACGCACTCTAGCTCGCTCTTGATGATGGAGAGCGTTAAACACGAGGTCATGAACCAATTGGTAAAAGATTTCTTTAAACTGTCTGCGAGTGAATTGTCCCAGGATAGCCACTCCCAAGCTGGGAAAGACGAATAATAAGACCGATGAAAGGAGTGTAGCAACAGGAAATATTGTAACACCATTGGCAACACCTATCCGTTTAATGAGATAGGGGAATAGAAAAAACTGTATCCCAAGACTTAAGCCATTCCCTAGGCTGTTAAACAATCCAAGAAAACGAACCAGTTCCTCACGGGAAGTGTATATCTCGTTAAAGATCGTATTGCTCAGGAAATCCAGACTGTATATAAGAAGGGTTCCCAGGGTGGTTGCAAGAACCAGATAGAAAAGGAGAGGTTTGTTCAAGAAGGATTGTGTGTGCAACTTGAACTTACGAAATAAAGACCCCTGAAATCCCCCCCTCTTACCACGAACAGGTATCCAATCATGGAGAGGCTTTCCTAGATAGGGAAGGAAGCGAGCAATTAGAGCAATCACCAGGGTCATCCCGGTCCATAAGAGAAGTATGTGGATGACATCCATATGAGGAGCAAGGAATGAAATGATCAAGCCACCAAAAATACCTCCAGCAGTGCCAACACCTACAATCATGGGGAATTCTCGTTTGCCACGGGCTAAATCAAAGTATTCGGAGGTGAGATTCCAAAATAGACTCATGAGCAAGAAAGACGCCATTTCAGAAGATATGGCTAATAGGAAGATCCCAACAGTATCATGGGAGGAGCTAAAGTAAAGCCATCCCCAGAAACCCGCGATCACAAGGCCAATATAAATACTGAATCGTTGTAACAGTTTTTCAAAGGGGATTTTCCGCCCTAAGCGGATGATCCATTGACTTAAGAAAATAAGGGATACAGCGCTTAGAAGGAAGATATAAGGGAGCAGAGGAGCACCGAACTCCTTTAGAAAGAGGGTTGAGCTGATGCTGCTGCCCACTACTTTTGTTCCAGCCACAAAAAAGTTCATCAATGAAAATAGTAATAGACGGGAGAATTGGCTTGAAGAACGATTTGGCATGAATAATCCTTTATACGGGTCTCTCAAATCCCTTCAGATCATAGTAGCTGGATGTTTTATTTCTATGGTATAAAGATATAAATGGAATTAAATGATAGACTTAGGAAGAAATATACTGGAAAACTCTGTTGGGATCAAGAAAAATATTCTACTCGAGTATAGGTTACAATTTAGATATATGTTCTGACCAATATCTAATATAATTTTCCTTGACTTTTTCTTCTTGAGAAGTCATTATTAACTAAAAAGTTGTATAATAAAGTATTTTGTTTCATGCTTTACTAAAAACGAAACTTGGAAAATGTGCATTCAGGTGTTAAAGTATTCTGGCGGACTTTAGATTATTTCAGATAAAAATCTATAAAAGGGTTTAGGTTAACAAAATGGAACAATGGGGGAAATACATTCTAATGCTGTCTGTTGGTTTGATAGGGGCATTATATCAGTTATTCAAACTATTTCCTGAGTCTCGTTCAACTTTGAAAAATGATCTTGAAATTCTTGGAATGTTAGAATCTTCCGATCCAAATTATTTAATTGTAAAAAAACGTATTGATGTTAAGATTAGAAGAATATATCAGAAAAAAGTACACGATACATTTGATTTAGTTTTAGGTATTATTTTCTTTATAGCCTTTTTAATATGGACTATTTATCTAGTTAAGGATAGTTTTTCATGGTGGTCAATTGTGACCGGGTTTTTTGCACTTGTAGGCATTGGAATGATATCAAACGCCTTTGACCAGAGCAAAGCAAAGGGAAAAGAAGGAGAACAGTTTTCTACCCATAAACCAGAGGAAGCATTTGATATTACGCAAGATCCTGTTTATCAAATGGAGGGATATGATTCTGAGGCTCCCAAAGATTTATCTGTGAACTTTGACAAGTATTTTTATGGAGAAAAATCTACAAAATGAAGTTCATTTTTGTAGATACCAATGCCTGGATTGCCCTCAATAGCAAAAGAGATCACTGGCACACAAAAGCAGTAGAAATAAACAAACAATTACTAAACGAAGGTTTTCGTTATCTCACCACCAGTTATGTATTGGATGAAAGTTACACAGGATTAAGGAAAGTAGCTCATAGTGTGGTGGTAGATTTTGGTGAAAGAATACAAACTTCTCGTCTTGTTCAAGTTATTCGTATTGATGAAGATATCGAAAACCTTGCATGGGAGCTCTTTAAACAATATTCTGATAAGCAATTCTCTTTTACTGATTGTACTTCTTTTGTTGTGATGAAGAGATTCAATCTGATACAGACATTTACCAACGATCGGCATTTTGAGCAAATGGGATTCCAAAAATTGTTGAAATAATCTATTTGTCAGTTTCTCTGGACTTTTTGACCAAGCTGACCACCTCCACAGGACCAATCCATCATGGATGTCACAGCCTATTGTGTAAAATGGAGGAAACGTATTCTTTCACTCCTACTAGACCAGCTCACCACTGGAATCTATCGTGAAACAGCCCAATCCCTCAAAGTCTTTGGCCTTAAAATCATGGTTCAGGATCTTGCGTAAAGCCACTTTTCCCCGATGAAGTCGGGATTTGATGGTATTGGCCGTACTGTTTAGAACCTTAGAGATTTCAGACACCGTGAGTCCTTCTAAATCATGGAGAACGATGACCATCCTCTGAAGAGCTGGTAACCTTAATATCCCCTGCCAAACAAGATATTCCATGTGGGTTTTCTCACACATCTCATCAGGATCCTCAATGAACCTATCGATGGGGGTCATCATGGATCGGACTAGGCTATCATCCTGTTCCAATCGACTGTTTTGCCGAAATCGCTTGTGATAAAAGTCCATGCATACGTTAGAGCCTAAGCGATAGACCCATGTGTATAATTTGGAGTCCCCGTTAAAGGCTGAGAGAGAGCGTTCTACCTGGATGAGGATTTCCTGGAGAGCGTCCATAGCGTCGTCGTGATCGCCTAATAGTCTATAAGCCAAGGAATAAAGCTTCTGTTGATACTGGGTACAGAATAGTTTTAAGGCTTTTTCCCGATCCCCCTTGCGATAGGACTCTATTATTTCTTGATCGTTGGATAGAGTGGGTATGTCCATGGTTTTCCCGTCATAAATATGAATCTTTAGGCTTTCATTCGCAAAAAATAAGAAAAAATCCCGATTTTTGCACCCTTTTCATGAAAAAAATGGACTAATAAAGTATATTAAAAAAGTTGTAAGAACTAAGAAAATCAAATAGGAGTTTATGAATGTTTGGTAAATTATTAAGTACACAGAATGATTTCTCACTATTGATCCTGAGAGTTTTATTTGGAGCGGTCATGTGGCCCCACGGAGCCCAAAAGCTTCTTAAAATGTTTGGAGGTTATGGATTTGATGGTACAATGGGTTTTTTACAGGGATTGGGACTTCCTTGGGTGATTGCTTTTCTAGTCATTCTTATCGAGTTCTTTGGATCCATCGCTCTTGTTCTAGGCTTCTTCACACGCTTAATGGCTTTAGGGTTTATCAGTGTTATGGTGGGTGGTGCTTACATACTCCATCACAGTTTTTTTGTAGGAAAATACGGCTATGGCTATGAATATCATATTATCGCTATAGCTATTTGTCTTGTTTTACTGATCAAGGGTGGGGGAATGGCCTCTGTGGATGGTATGATCGCTAAAAAGCTGAGAAGTTAGTTCATCACGTTTCAAGCGTTTATTTCTATATAAATGATCGGTAGGAGCCGTATAAATGGATCCTGCCGATATCTGCTGGTAGTAAAAGATAACGGATCGATGCATTCCAGGTAGTGGCAGGATATCGACTCATGGTTTCCTGGAGACAAAGCTCTGTGTTTGTCCTACGGAGGATAGACACATAGGTCTATCCCTACTGGGGGAGCAAACCACCTACTAGATTGTACATCAGTTAAATTATACTACTCACAAAAACTATAAACATAGGAGATTATATGTCAGATCCACAAATCCCACAAAAGGCTCCCTACGTATTAGAGTCTGGACCAGGTGAAGTTTATTGGTGTTCCTGTGGAAGCTCATCCACTCAGCCTTTTTGTGATGGCTCCCATTCAGGAGCCTTTCAGCCCAAGGTTGTTAATTTAAGCAAAAAAGAAGAGGTCGCCTGGTGCGGATGTAAGCAAAGTGCCAACCCACCTTATTGTGACGGCTCTCACAGTAAGATTTGATTCTGGTGTCCACTCTTACCCGTTGTAGGAACGACCCACCGGAAACTGTCGCATTACCCCCAATTTGTAGGGGCAGACCTACGTGTCTGCCCTAATCCAAAGGGCCATGCAAGCGTCATAGAGAC
>CAJXGR010000110.1 GCA_913053665.1 uncultured Spirochaetia bacterium | reverse complement strand
TAAGCTTCGTAGGACCAGGCTAACAAAAAAGGAAGAGCAATGGTTCCAAGGGCCATAGGAGATACCAATATCCAGATCGGCCATTTAGTAGTCCTTATCAATACAGCCATGTTATAGAAGGGTACAAGGGTGATCCATCCTGATCTTCCAGCTTTCCTTAGAAAGATCCATATAAAAATGACAGATACGAACAAAAAGATGATTAATAATGGATAAAATATATAAGCTTCCATCAGCCTTCTCTGTTCAGTTTTTTAAATCATTCGGGTATAGTGGCAAAGCGTCTAAAAGGCCAATAGATGACAAGAGGTGTTCCAATGATATAATCCTCATGAACAAATCCCCAGCCCCTGCTGTCATCGCTATTATCCCGGTTATCCCCCATCATAAAGTAGTAATTTGCTTTAAAGGTATGGCTCACCGTCCTTTCAGGGAGTTTATCAATATCAGGCAATATACCAGAGTAGAATCTATCATATATCTCCTTATATTCCTTAAAGCCTATACTTTTTAATAGTTTTTTATTGACATAAAACTGAACGACTTCTTCCTCCAAAGTATTCCTTACAATCTTGAGTTCTAACAAATCCCCTTTCTTTGGAACATACAAAAATGGGATAGTGTCAGTTGGATGAAGTGGGATTATTTGTATAATATGTTCTAAATGTTTATTTTTGCTGATTGGAAATCGCTCTGTTTTGAGGATTTCATCATTATAAAATCCTCTAATTCGTTTTGGGTGGTTTTGACTTCTTGTGTAATAGGGCTTTATGAAATCAATGGATGAAAGAATCTCATGGATTTTATCTTTAAGATCTTTCTCTCTTTTAGGATGATGATAACTGCTGTCAAAATCATAATTAGTTTTCTCCTGATTTAATCTATAATACTTTGTTATAAGCTCTCTGTCCTTTTGGTTTGTGACTTTTTTAAGAACCTCATTTTCAAATGATTGAATGCTAATTTCCTTGGGTATATCATTTTTGATTTGCTTAGGATTATTGATTTTGAGAACCTTCTCTGATAGGGAGGTATTTGTAATATTTTTGGAATAAGTGAATGGAACATCATGATAAATATTATCGCTACCATTTTCTTTGATGGTTATTTGATCCCTATCCCCATCAAATGAATATATATCTCCTGGAATGGCGATCAAACGTTTTATAAAGTTTTTAGGATCTAATGGAGTATTCGTGAGACCAAAAATACCAAATGTAATTAAATCAACGAATTCCCTATGCCACCCGCGTGAAATATATTTAGGATAGTGAAAAACAACAATATCGCCTCGTTTAGGAGAGGTGAATCCTGGGAGTTTATATCCAATAATAGGAATTCGAACCCCATATATGAACTTGTTTACCAGTAAATGATCCCCGGCAATCAGGGTGGGAATCATGCTTCCGCTGGGTATTTTATAGGCCTCGACAAGAAATATTCTGATGAGTAAGGCGATTAGAATGGCCGATAGAATGGTTTCTATATTCTCTCGCAATTTACTTTTTCTTTTTTTTGCCATACTTTCCTCGTTAGGTTCTAAATATTCATGATAGAGAAGGGTTTAAAGCCTTTTCAGGGCTTATCATCATCTTGAAGTTGATTGATGATGATATTTCTTTCGCCGTTTTCGATGTCCACAGAACTTAAAAGTTCTCGTATTTCAATGAAGTCCTCAGATTCTTCAAATCCTGAACTTTGTTTGCTCAAGAGACTTGTGAGCTTATGGATCTCTTGATCATGGATACAGATCTGGAGTCGGATACGGGGGAGGAATAGATCATTGATCACGGGTCCTGTATATTCCTTGACTCCTTCAATAAATAGTTCTTTTATCCCATGATTTTGAAGGGTTAATATAGTTTTATCCAATTCATAGGGTCGTATATAGGTAATCACTTTCTTCATATTTATTCGATTTTGACGAAACAGGTCATCTGGAGGCTATTTAAATTGTCCTGTAAAAGAACTCAATAAAAGAATATTGAGTATAATAATATAGGCGGGGGGATTTGTCAAGTAATATTTTTAGATGGATATGGAATGGGCCACGTGAGAAGTATTTTAAAGCAAAGTAATTCTTGGGGTATTTAACGGTTTGACTTTCAAGAGATTTAAAGCCCTGGCGTCCAAGTGAGTTAAAGGGGAATAATAAAGATCTATTAATTTTTATCTTTACGCAATCTTAAAATGGTCGATAAAAACGGA
This sequence comes from uncultured Spirochaetia bacterium, assembly GCA_913053665.1. Taxonomy (GTDB): domain Bacteria; phylum Spirochaetota; class UBA6919; order UBA6919; family UBA6919; genus CAJXGR01. The sequence goes on along the minus strand of CAJXGR010000110.1, from coordinate 6,973 downwards.
GGAAAAGCAAACATATTGTTCGGGAGGGGACAGTGGATTCTTTGTCTATTATTCTTCAAGTGTTACTACCGTCATTTGTATCCTTTTTACTGATTCTGATGTTCAGAAAAGTAGATCGCGATCGATTTCATCTCTCTAAAATAAAGAAGTTTACCGACTCGGTTTTAAACCAGTTGGGTAACGTCATACAGGATAAGGAAAAAGATGTACGTACTCAAGTTGTCGAACTTGAGGAGCTGATTAAAAAGTCGCAACTTCTTGGGGACTATCTAAATGATCAGATTGCCGTCATCGATAAACGTGTGGATGGTCTGCAAAATCAGGATGGTCTTTTCCAGCATATAGATCACCAATTGAACCGGATTACTCAAATCAATAAGAACGTGAATGATAACATAAAAACTCTTCAGAACGATGAAAATGAGACAAGAGAAATTGTTGAGAGAGTGAAGTTTGTTAAAAACACAGTGCTCGAGATGGAAAAGAAAATCCCTGAAATTGAGAAAGGCCTGCTGATAGGCTTCCAAAAAGATATAGATCTATTGAAAACAGGTTTTAATGACAATTTAAATAAACTCACCCAAGTTATTGAGGGGAAGGGCAAAGAAGTGGTCAGCAACATGGGCAAAGAGGTCCAGAAGCAGCAAGAGGCCCAGAATCTTAACATTGAGAAGGCTTCCAAACGTTTGGATTATTTTAATACCAACTTGAGGGAAGTAGAAGAGAAATTATATCAAACACGTGACAAAATACTCAATGAAACCAACGAACAGTATCAGGACTTTTCCTCAAGGCTTAATGAGAACACCCTTGAGTATAATAGTCAGATAAAAATGCTGGATGAGAAAATGGGTCACATTGAGAGTGACTTTAAGTTGAGCATTGAGAGATATGTACAGGATGTGAACGTTCGTATTGATGGTTTTTCCAATTTCCTGGATAAGATCGATAAAACGGCTCAGGATCTGGAGGAAAAGCTTCTTAATGAATTGGATGAAAAGATTTACTCCATTAGTGAGAATGCCAACAATAAAATCGAAGTCCTACGGGATAATCTGAGAAGTGCTGAGTCTCAAGTGGACGAGTTCATGAAAAACTCCAGTGATAGTATTACAGAGAACATGAAACTGGTGGCTCATAGCATTGAACAGGATAAGAAAGGTTTGGAGAATAAGGTCAACGATCTTGAGATGAATCTTGTTAATTTTGGTACCAATCTTAAAGGGCGATTTACAAAAGATATAGAGCAACTAACCCAGTCCGTTGAAGAGGATCGAAAGAAGTTCAACAAGCAAAGTAGCAACATTAGTTTATACCTTGATAATTTTATGGACACTGAGAAAGAGCGAATCACTAAAGATATTGAAGGGATCGGATCCAAGTTTTCTGAGAATATTAAAGAGCTTGAAAGGTCAACCACAGGACTTAAGAAGGCTCAGGATGATATTAAGAAGGAATTGGAGCAAAATGCCAATGCCAGTCGACAGAATCTCGATGGATTGCATAGTAACTTAAAAGAAAAGATTTCCCAAAGCTTTGAAGAGTTACACTATAAGATAGAAGACGAGAAGAAGACAGTCACACGGATCTACGATAGCTTGAAAAGCAGTATGGAACATCTTCATAGTTCAGCCAAAGATCGAATATATGCTGAGTCCGAAAGCTTGAGCACTATGATCGAGGAGAAGAAAGAAGAGATCACTCTCTTTTATGAGCATAACAAGTCGATTGTTCATGATAAAAATAAAGAATTGGACTACATGCTGTCGGGGATTAAAGACTACCATAATTCTGAGTTGGAGCGTGTGATTCAAGCGATTAAGTCCAATTACGACAAGACAGAGCAAGATTATATCTTTAATAATACAAGGCTGTTAAAGAATACTGAGGCTCAAGTTAAAGAGGTAAGCAAAGAGTTAGACATCCTTCAGGACAGCTTTAAGGCTGTAGCAGAAGCCTCAGTGACCAGTATGGATGGACAAATGTCTGAGTATAAACGCGACTTTATGTCTATGGTAGGCGATCTGGATCAACATGTTCGTGAAAAGGAAGAGAAAATCATCCATCGAATTGATAATAAAGCCAATGACTTGAGTAAACGTGTCAGCGAGATAGAAGGCCAGGTGGTGGATATTAAAGACAATGCTGTCCGGGATATGGGTCGTCAGGCCAATGAAATACAAGTTGCTGTGGGACGTTTAGAGCAAAAGTATACGGAAATCTTTGATGGCAAGATGATGGAATATGAGAATCGTCTTGGCGAGATTTCTGATTATCTCAGTCAGCTTAGATCAGATTCTCATAAAGAGTTTGAGAAGTCTGTGAATGTCTTTAAAGATCGGGCTGATAAAATGGGACGTGAGCTTGAGAACAAGATGATCATGAAGGTTGATAAATCTACTGTTAATCTTAAGTTAACGGTAGAAAAGATGGAATCGGAAGTGAATACCCGTGTGAAAGCGTATATTGACAAAACAGAAATCAAGGTCAGTAATCTGGATGCAGAAATCAAGAGAATAAAGGATTATGACATCTCTGTGGATGAGTTTAATCAACGCTTTGATCGAGAACTTCTACGGGTGACAGATGAGCTTATGGGACTTAAAGAAAAGTTGAGTCAAGATACTAAAGAAGAGTATAAAAGGATTGCTCAAGAACTTCAACTGATTGATGAGCGTATTGAGGCGTTCACCAAAGAATCTAGGATATTCAAAAAGGCTGATAAGTTTTATGACAGGTTAAGAGAAGAAATCGAACAGGCCGGCAACCAGATAAAACGGATCAGAGAAGAAAAGGATTACTTAAGTGACTTTGAAAATAAAGTGAGTCTTATGGTGAGGGAACGAGATGAGTTGGCGGCTGAAGTGGCCAAGGTAGAAGCCAAGAAAGGCGAACTTAATAAGCTGGGTGCTAAAGTAGATCAGTTGATAGTGGTATCCAATGAGGCCGATAATCGATTGGAACATATCCATCAAGATATGAGCATTCTGGATCAGTTTAAGGCTAAAATAGAAGAATTAAATGAGAATTATCAGGAGACTGAGTCCAGGATCGTTGAGGTTCAGGATACAAATAGTACGGTGGGGAAATTAATTCAAGAGATATTGGGAGCTAAAGGCTTCATTGATAATTTAGATGGACGGATGGGTGAGATCAAGGAAGGTTTTGAGAACTTCACCAGTAAAAACGATCAGATGAAGGATGAGGTGAAAGAGCTTGAGAAAAGAATCCAGTTTATGAAAAAGATTGAAGGGAAGATAGAAGGATTTATGGGGAAGTTCACTCAAATGGATTCATTTATCATGGATATTGAGAAGAGAACAGATCAATTGGAAGTAGCGAGAAAACGGCTCACAGAAACAGAATCACGCCTGGAGGACATTCAAAACAGTGCGGATCATAAAATAGCAAGATTGTCCACTTTAGTGAAAGGAGGAGGCAATGGGGGGATGAATACAACGACTGTTCAGCTTGAAGGCCCTGTCATTAGTGAGGGAGGCAGTGAAATATCATCCATATCCAATGTCGCCACCCTTCAGCGGAGTACTCTGGATCATGAGAATCGTCAGGAATCTGTGATCAAACTCTATGAAAAAGGCTTTGACATTGACAGGATCAGCACTCTATTGAATCTTAGCAAGAGTGAAGTGAAATTGATCATTGATGTGGACAAGTCTAAAGCAAAGTAAAAAAATAAAATCATTAGAATAAATTAAAAGAGCCACAGGTTTTTTTCGATAGTGAAAGAAAGCCTGTGGTTTTTTTTGTTCATTTAACGATGAATGACTGGATTAATAACAGATATAAATGACAAAGGGCTTGCTTATGTGTTCCAATTGAATCATGAGAGATAATAGGCTGAGATTTCATGAATCACAGATAGAATTGATTGGTCTCAAGGTTGATTCATTGAACGCTAATTAGTAAACTCAAGATGGGTAATCCTGTGGAAGATGAAATGAAAAAGACAAATAGAAAGCTGATCACGAATCTTGATAGCTATCTCAAGTTTGTTCAACTCTATAAAAAAGATAGGCCATCCAAAGCCAAAAGGCTTGTCCAAAAGATTATCAATGAAGAGGACTCCATTGTCTCACGTCTCAAGCGAATACAGGAGCTTGATGATCAATTAGAGTTAAAAGGAACCAGTTCAGAACTCCTCAAAGACGAGATAGATCAAAAAGGTTCCTCTGCTGAACATACAAAAACAATCATTCCCATCACTCAGACAAACATACTAAGTTTCCTTATATTTGAGCGAAGAAAACTAATCAGTTTTGGAACGCGAACCAAGACCATTAATTTCAGGTTTTTTGGTATCAAAAAGGAGCTGACAGCTGAAGGACTTGTATTTTGGAGGCGATGCTATACAGAAGCTCGTGAACATCTATTTAAACAAGTGGATTATGCATTACTTCATGGCTGGAAGGTTTTAGATCCTCTAGCCTACAACACATTGTCTACGTTAAACAAGTTCCTAATTAAGTTTATTAAAGAAGGTGAGCAACTGGACAGAAACAATTCAGTCAGCCAAAACCTTAAAGCTGTAGAAGGATTTATGAGTCAGTATTTAAAGCTTTCCTACGATCCAAATTATAAGGATACTCTAAAAGAAGCCCTCTTTGAAGTCTTATTCACCAGTCCTGAACATAAGGGCAATGTAAGAGAGACCTTAAAGATTTTAGAGGAAATTGTGAATACTGAAAAAAGAACTCTTGGGTTTTTTAATATTATTTTAGGATTGTATTCTATCCATTATAACCGATTTGTCAAGCATCATGACCTTCTAAATCACTTCAACGTGACAGGGATCGATCAAAACAAGTATGATTTTAATCAGAAAGCTATCAATGAAATAAAAAACCATCTGGATAACGTGGATCGAGATGTCCTTCAGTTGGAAGACAGGCTTTTTGAGATCAAGTATGTGGATGATCATCTAGGTCATGATTCACCTCCTGAAAATAAATGGGTCTCTATGTTTAACAAGATGTACTCCTACGAGCTTTATTCCTCCAAGAGAGGCAGGGAGGCAAGTCAGAAAGTACCCTATGAAAAAAATCCCTTCCAGTCACTAGGGAAGGATGTACTCAGGTATCTATCCAAGACTACAGAGGGGTTTCTTGCTTTCTATGGGTCGATCCTAAAGGGGAGCATAGAAATACTGAAAGACAAAAAATCTGTGAAAGTAAACATATTTGCAGAGTCCTTGTTTAGAAGCTATATTCAAATCATGGAAGAAACTATAAAGGATTACGACTATATGAATGGAAGTGGCGAGGTGATTGTCATTTCTTATCCGGCCTACTCAGATTTTGTGAAGCAAAAGAAAATGGACTTAGAAAAAGAAGAAAAAATATGCCGCATGATACAGCGTCTTCTTGAGGCCTATCAGAATATCACTTTTGAACTTATTCAAATCCTGCTCCAGCATGAACACGCGTCTGTAGCGTCTGCCCCCGAGTTACTGGAAAAGTATAAAAACCAAAATGAACCTATCAGTCAGGCTACCGACAAAAACCGTCTGATTCCATTTGTGTTTGAAAGCATAACATTTCATCGCTATCTTGATAATGTCAAGATCATCGATATTCTAACCCAAATAGTCTATTATGGTGTTAATTTATTATATCTTTTCCGTGATGATGCCATTATGAAGCGATACTTAGAACGAGATGATATGTTGAACAAAATGGAAAACCATCTATTACTAAAAGCTAAATTGGCTTAAGAAACATATCTCTACTCATATCCAAACACGAAAGCTTGTTCTCCGGATTTAAACCTGTTTATATAATCATTCATAAATGCTATGATGCTAAATATTTATGGGTTGAACCAAAGAGGTTTTGATCATGTTGGAAAGCTTTGAAATTATCCGAAAATATAAAGTCATGGCTGTCATTAGAACAGGTCAGGAAGAAGAAGCTTTTGATATTGCCCACGCCCTATTAGAAGGGGGTATTAAGATCATTGAGATTTCACTATTGACTCCTAATGGGTCTAAAGTGATCTCTAAACTCAATGAAGAAGATGTATTTGTAGGAGCCGGTACTGTCATGAATGATGAAATGGCCCTCCAGGCAGTGGAATCAGGGGCCAGGTTTATTGTTAGCCCCTATATCAACGAACAAGTCATTCGGATAGGACTTGAACATAATGTTTTGGTTTCTGCAGGCTGTGTCACACCCAATGAAATTATAAGGGCAAGAGATTTGGAAGTCCATTTAATAAAAATCTTTCCAGCCCATGGTTTTGGTGGCGTAGATTATCTAAAATCCCTGATGGATATATTCCCCGGGATTTCTTTCATGCCCACAGGGGGAGTGAATAAAGGAAACCTGTCGGATTATTTAAAAATCGGCGTGACCGCCGTGGGTATGTCTTCATCATTGATTCCCAAAGAATATCTGAACCATAAGAACTATGAAAAACTGACTCAAAATGCGAAAGAGATATGCCGTATTCTTCAATAATGGATTTAAAGGGAGCCTGAGATTAGTAAACTATTCAAGTTCAAAAACTTAAGGGATAATAAAGATGTGATCGTCCTGATAGATAAGCTTTTTATCATTGAAATAGGGGATGATGGGGATGAGGTTGAACTCACTTTAACTGGAAATGGTGGAGTGGGACAGTTTCAGATATCCAAAAACTCTTTGATAAAGCTTAAACAAACAATGGGTGATAAAGAGTGAATTATTTAACGTGAGTTCGACATGTAAGTTGCTATATAATAAAGAGCAAGACTCCTCACCCTAACCCTCTCCCAAAGGGAGAGGGAACAAGAAAAGAAAGAAAACTTTCTTCTAAAAGGTGAAACAGTTTTTATTATCCACTATGAAATCCTGTCTTAAGAAGAGAGAAATGTAAGTATATTAAAAACAATATTTAAAAGAAGGATCTATAAGTTGTTCGCAGGCGAATTGGCTACAATTTCCTTTAGCGGCTTAATAGCTTGGCCTGTTCTTCG
>CAJXGR010000109.1 GCA_913053665.1 uncultured Spirochaetia bacterium | reverse complement strand
TAAACTATGAATTTTAAAGAATTAAGGAGTCAACTATGAAAAAAATTGTATCGAAAGTCATTTTTATTACAGCCCTAACGACTATCCTGTTTATGTTATCCTGTGACAACCTCCACGAATTCTACACTTTGAGTTTAATAGCGTTTGATTCAGACCGGGACATCAATAAGCAGATTTACCTGATGAACAGCGATGGGAGTAACCAGACAAACCTCTCCAATAACGGGACTACTGAAGTCAGTCCATCCTGGTCTCCTGATGGGAGTCGTATCGCCTTTAGAACAGATCGGATCGCTGCTCCTCTTACCGAGGTTTATGTGATGAACAGGGACGGCTCTAACCAGACAAACCTCTCCAATGACCCGGGGAATAATGATGGAGACCCATTTTGGTCTCCCGATGGGAGTCTTATCGCCTTTAGAACAAACCGGGACGGCGATAACGAGATTTACGTGATGAACAGCGACGGGTCTAACCAGACAAACCTCTCCAATAACACGTTTAATCAAAGGTTTCCAGCCTGGTCTCCTGATGGGAGTCGTATTGCCTATCAATCAAATCAGACCGGCCCTTTTCAGATTTTTGTGATGAACACCGACGGCTCTAACCAGACAAACCTCAGCAATAACGGGGCTAATGATAGAAAGGCATCTTGGTCTCCTGACGGGAGTCGTATTGCCTTTACCTCTGACCGGACCAGTCCTCCTATTACCGAGATTTATGTGATGAACAGGGACGGCTCTAACCAGACAAACCTCTCCAATAACCCTGGGACTGATGATGCCACGCCATTCTGGTCTCCTGACGGGAGTCGTATTGCATTTTCGTCAAATCGGACCGGCACTCGACAGATTTTTGTGATGAACAGCGATGGCTCTAACCAGACACGGCTAACCAATAACGGGGCAAACGATCAGGGGCTTAAATGGATAAAGGCAAACAAATGATCAGCCGGGTTTTATGCGAAGAACGAAAGGGAGGATCATTTTTATTACAGCCCTAACGACCGGTCTGTTTCTTTTGTCCTGTGACAACCTCCACGAATGGTACACTTTGAGTTTAATCGCGTTTCAATCAGACCGGACCGGCACTTTTCAGATTTTTGTGATGAACAGCGACGATAGTAACCCAACAAACCTCACCAATAACGCGGCAGATGATCGAAATCCCGAATGGATAAAGCTGGGCAAGTACTAAGCCGGGTTTTATGCAAAGACTGATAGGAAAAATTATAATATAAGGATGAGGCAAAGTCAAGGATTATCTTTTAGTGGACATAAGGTGGATTCTTTTGTATTTTCTTAAGGGGAATATGTGTTTCTTTTTCTTTATCTTTGTTTTTTAATCTTAATTAAAAGTATACATATAATTACTAACATCTGACAACGTCAGATTAAGTCCTAATTTAACATGAGTTTAAGCTTCCAGATCCTCTACCGGTTTACCTTTTCTCATCTTTTTTAGCTTTTTTAAGCTCTTTGGATCAAAAGGCTTTTGTTCCTCTTCCTTCACTTCCTTAATAATTCTCTCACAGTCCGCTTTTTCCTCATCTGTAAGACTGACAAGCTCATATTCAATTTTCTTTTTCTTTATGACTTTCATTCTATCTCTCTATTCATAAAATTAATAATATTCTGATTTTCTAAGTCATAAGCTGTTATTATAAAATATAACTCATTTGATAGTTTTCGGTAAATAACTTTCAAATAGCGACCACTTTCTAATTTGGCATTGCTAAAGTATTATAGAAAGCTCCCCATTCCGTTTTGCCATTAAAAGTAATACTGAATATTTTAACATCTCTAAACTCTTTGTGTAACATTTAGTTTTACGTCTTAACCGTGCTAAAAAATGACGCAATAGACTATTGTAACCTTCTACCGTATAGGTCTCTGCCTTGGACTGAATGTGTTTTTCTTTTGGAATGAAGGTCTCATAAGCTTTCCAATGGTCTGTAGCTATTTTCTTGATCTCTTTGTTCTTGATCTTATCCCATAATTTTTTCCCTGTTTCCTTTCCCCTTGTACCAAAAACACAGTGGATAAATCGTTTTCCAAATCGGTCAACAGCAATCCATATCCAGCAGTAGTTTTTTTTGAAGCAATGTAGGTATGCATTTCGTCCATTTCGATGACTTCCAATCTCTTCTCACTCCTTAATTCTTCAAGTTCTTCCCCATAGAGTCTGACCCAGTTCATGACTGAGACATGACTCACCTTTAATATCCGTTCAATAGATCTAAAGCCCAGTCCTTCTAGATAAAGGATGAGAGCCGCTTTTCTAATTTCCTTAGACTTCCCTCTCTCTAGGACAGTGTAAGTATATTTGCATCTTTTGCAAAGATAACGCTGTCTGTTATTTGCAAGACCATTTTTTATATAATCTGCTGATTGACATTTAGGACAATTCATGGTATCTTACCTCATAAGTTTGTTTCCTAAAGTATAATCACACTCCATTAAGTTAGCAATGCCAAGGAATTATATGACGCAAAACAAGTCGATAGGGCTGGTTGGTTTAGGTTATTGGGGTAAAAACATCCTCAGAAACCTTTATGACCTCAACGTCCTCCAGACAGCCTGTGATAGCAATTTGACCCGTATCGCTGAGCGAAAGGAGGCTTTTCCCAATGTCCACTACACCTCATCCTTTGATGAAATGCTGGAGGATAAAGCCATTCAAGCGATTGCCATTGCCACACCTGCCGAAAGCCATTATCAGCTCATTAAAGACTCTCTCCTGGCCCATAAAGACGTCTATGTGGAAAAACCTTTGGCTTTAACTGTCCTGGAGGGCGAAGAGCTTGTCCAATTGGCCAATGTAAACAATAGGATTTTAATGATTGGCCATATCCTTCAATATCATCCGGCCGTCCTTAAATTAAAAGAAATGATTTCTGAAGGGCGTTTAGGGAAGATTCAGTATATTTATTCCAACCGTCTTAATAATGGAAAATCGTGGACTGAAGAGAATATTTTATGGGGTTTTGCATCTCACGACATTTCAGTCATTCTTATGCTCCTTGAGGAGAATCCCATCCATGTCTCATCCTTTGGTGATGCCAACATAGACAAGAAAGTCTATAATACAACGTTAACCACACTGGAATTCAGGAATAATGTGAAAGCCCATATCTTTGCAAGCTGGATCCATCCATATAAAGAACAAAAGCTGGTGGTCATTGGCTCGGAAGGAATGGTGGTATTCGATGATGTGAGCGAGGAAAAACTATTTTACTACCCCCATAAGATGGGGTGGACCCCACAGATGCCGAATGCTAAAGGGGAGTATCAAATCATTTCATTTAACAAGAAAGAGCCACTTAATGAAGAAATGAAACACTTTATTAGCTCTTTAGAAGGTAGAATTACCCCGAGAACAGACGGAAAGGAAGGCCTAGAGGTTCTAAGGATTTTAGAGAGGGCCGAAAGGTCTCTGTTCAACGGCAGGTCATGATAACCACCTGTAGTGGCAATTCATGGAGACTGTCGCTTCTACAGGTTGGATCCAGGTTTTGGAACCTGACAATCTAAAATCAGATTGCTAATATATATTGTGACTAGAAGAAATAATTGGCACCCACAGATAAAGATATTCCTGTTAACGGCTCATCGGCATAACCTATATATATAAACTTGGCTTGAGCAAATAGATCAAAGTCTCTATCCACCTCAAAATTAGCAGCGGATGTCACTGAAATATAAGTGTTCTTAAAGGTTTCGGAAACTTCTTTTAAGGGTCCAAATGAAGAGGCGCGAACAAAGGTGAAGGCTATCCCACCATCAGCTCCGATCAACAGGTTAAAGGGTTTTTTCCTGAAAAATCGATAATAGAAACCAAGAGCAGGTGCTAGAGTCATTAGACTCACATCGCGTCGATTGGCAAAATTATCAGAACTGGAAATCATGAAGGGTAGGCTGAAACTTAAAAAGAGATTTTTCTTTATAAACTTCAATTCATAGCCCAAATATGGGTTGACAAACAAAATAGGAAACCTTAAGTCTCCACCCAGCCTTCCAAACGGGATAAGGGTTCCTACCGATATACCAGGCTCAAATCCAGTGGGGAGAATAGGCGTTTGGATCAATATAAACTTATGATTCACATCAATATAATCCACTTTTTGCTTAATGGGCAGGACTTTGGGTTGCTGATTCAATCGGACTCCAGCCTCAAACTGTCTTTGGGCATTATGACTTTGTTTAAGGGCCAGATATTCAACGTATTGTTTCCCTTTATTCGTAACGTAAGATACTAAATCCTTAAAAGATACGTTCTCACCAGGTTTTAGTTTGTACTCAGCGAAAAACAATCCGATCATGGCGGTAAAGTAGCCGTTTCCGCTTATTTTCTTGATCCCTAAAACATTGCGGTAAAAGGGCTTTACCTGTTTGAAATAAGCACCGCTATACTTGATCTCTTTAGCGGTAAGGTGAGCTAAACTTGCATAAATCCTTAAGGTGTTTGATTTAAAAGCCGACTTCTTTTCCGTTTTAAAGACTTCTTTGGGTCCCTCATTGTTTCCTGAGTAACACGCGTCTATGATTAATACGGTGTCATTTTTATAGGTATTGATCAGGTCTTTCAATTCTTGTGGTTTTAAAAACCCTCCGTCCACAAAGGCCAGGGCACCATCCTCACGGCCATGACCGCTGTAAGTGATGATCACTAGCTTTTCAGAGTCTGGATCGTCCTCTTTGATATGCTTTACAAATTTGTCAAACTCACTCTTAAACTTCTTTAAGGTCATATCTCGATAAGTATATATATCTTTTTCCTTCATCCTTGCACAGTACAGAAATATACCTTTCAACAATCTCACATCATTGTAGCACTGGGCTAAGTTATCAAAATCAGAATTAATGGTATAATTGTCATTTCCGATCATAAAGGCATAGGCATGCACGGGTTTGACTTTGCTGAAGCGATCTTTTGTATTTAAGTCAAAAAAATACTTCTCACGGGCAGGTTTTCCCTCTTTAATGATTTTGGCGGCCCCAAAAACAAAGTAGACTCTTGAAAGCTCTATAAGGAAAATGATAATAATTAAAGTTAATGTTTTCATAGTAAATACCATAATTTATTAGCAAACATTCGTCTTATGGATGAGTATAAACTGAAGAATGCGAGATCTTTAGACCCATTATTTTATGTTAATTCTATCTCATAAGTACGTATCGGACAAGGTTCTAACTTATCGTACAGATCATTCAATCTATTATCAACTGTAGCTTAAATATTATTATTTGTAAGCTTAAAGATAACACATACAAAACAAATATCATATTAAGATGAGTATTTACTATTTTATTCGACAAAAGGGCCAAAATATTCATACAAAACTTAAACCCAGGAATAAGCCGTCAATTCTTTTTCAGCTTGTAAATATCCACTCCTTCTACAGTATCTTTAAGCTCATAGTTTTGTTGAATGAATTGGTAAAGTCTCGGGAAGTGTTTCAGATCATAAAGATTCCAGTTATCCAGGTGTTTTGTCCCCTGTACATCAATGATCACGCGAGGTTTTTGATCATTCAGGTCTTTCAATAATATATTCATATTCTCTTTATGTCGATCTTTCAATTGACTTGGGAGATACTCTTTATCCTTGTGGAAACGGTTTCTCCATAGGGGCACGAGGTATTCACAGGCAATGAATTTACTGGCTGGAAGACGGTTAGCGTAATAATAGGGGTAGGGGAAAAGCCCCCAGGAAAATATCTTATCCCCTGGGTCTGTTTCTAGTTCAACAGAATGGGTGATTTTCTTAATAAATGGCTTAGCGGATTGATAACCTCCAGATAAAGATCGGTAAATTCCAAAGACCAGGAAAAAAAGGGGTGTTAAAAATAGAAAGATGACAAAAAGCATCTTTGTCCATTTTATATATCGGTCTATATTGTTAAAGAAATATTCAGCACCCAGCCCTCCTAGTAAGGCAATAGAAGGATACAACAAGAAATAATAATGGCCAAATAATCGTCCTCCCGTAAAAATGGCCGGAAAGGTTAACAATGTCCATAGGGCAACCAGAAAGAATAGTTTACCAGGAAATATGGGAACAGCTTTCCGTTTCATGTAATAGTAAAAGGCTAAAACCCATAAGATCAAGCAGGACATAATGAAAGCCCATGTTCTGAAGACACCTTTTAGAACAACGCTCATAACTTCAGGCCCTTCATCAATATACAGGAAGTTATAGGTAACGTTCCAAAGTACCAGTTCTTTAAGATGCCCTACTGAATAGTAATAGAGAACAATGGCAATGATGGGGATCAGGCTTGCCAACACCAGGATAGAACCTTGAAGGAATAAAGCTTTCAGGACTCCCTTTAATCCATGATTCCATGAGAAATAGATTAGCGCAATAAAGTAGAGGGGATATAAAATACCGGCTTGTTGTTTGATTAAAAGGGCAATACATAAAAAAAAGCCTGATAATCCCACTGAAACAAGGGAATTATCACAATCTCCCTTCAAAAAGAAATAGGCGGAGAGGGTCATAGGAAGGGCCATAAAGACTTCAGCATTGGCCGCCCACATATCCTGTTCAATGAATGCCATGGAAAACAGACCGTAAAACAAGGCTCCAAGAAGTCCAGCCCGTTCATGCCCATATAACATCAAAATCCTGTAAATAAAATAAGATGTGGCGAAAACAAATAATAGAGCAACAAAATGGACAAATCGTATGTCCTTCCAAAATATCTTAAAGGTAGCAGCATAAATATAATAGAGTAAGGGCGGTTTTTTGTCTACAAAGTCAACATAGGGCAGACCCCCCTCCAGGATTACCATGGCTGCTGTGGCATAGTGGGTTTCATCCCCATTGAACACTTCTATAAACAATGTTGGCAGTCTAAATAATATTGTTGTAAGGATAATAAGGAATATTAATTTCTTTCTATCCTGAAACCACATTAATAATCTATCCATTCATTTAATCCCAACAAAAAGAGAACTTAAATAGTAAAATAAGGGTTTATTCATTAATTTTATTGACTAAAACATTTATTACGTTATATTACACATTTAAATCTACTTTATAGATCCTTTTTAACCCAAAAATGAGTATTAACAAGTTTATAGGGGAATTCTATCATGCCAAAATATAATACTTCTAAACATATCTTAATTCTATTTTTTTTACTCCTCGTCAATCTTGTTATATTTAGAGGTTTTTTTACCCAGAATCTTTCAGAATCCATCTTCCCTCACGCGGGAGATCCCTGTCTCAACGCCTATCTTCTGGATTATGACTATCATAAAATTACCTCTTTGGACTTTCATCACTTTTTTGATGCCAATATCATATATCCCTCCAAAAAAGCCCTCACATTCTCTGAGCACCTTCTTGGGCATCAAATATTCTATATACCCATCCGAAAACTCAGTGGCGACCCCGTTTTCAGTTATAATTTACTCTCTCTCATTAACTTCTTATTGTGTTCTATTGGACTCTTTTATTTGGGACTGTATTTATTCAAAGAAATCGCCCCCGCCGTCTTTCTGGCCATTGCTTTCACCTATTCATCAGGATTAATCCATCAAATGTCTCACTTTCAGATATTCTCTTTTCCCTGGCTGGGCTTCGTTTTTCTATTCTTATTTCTCTATTTGGAGACGGAGAGATTAAAATACGGGCTCATCTTTGTTCTGTTCTGGCTATTGCAATCTTTAGGCTCCTTTTACATTGCCTACATCCTACTTTTAGCAATCTTTCTTGTGATCCTTGTTCATATCATCGTGAAGAAGAAGTATTTTAATTTGAAGTTATGGAAACACTTATCCATCATAGGATTTCTTTATCTCATTGTTATCCTACCCCTTTCACTACCCTATCTGGAGGCCAAACACTTTTATGAGTTCAAGAGAAGCATTGTCCAGAACGTGTCATTCTCAGCCCATTTTCCAATCAGTTATATCAGTCCGTCTTCTTATAACCTTTTCTTCAGCTTTATCTACGATGCCCTTCAAGACGCTTTTCCCCTCCGTGAGATGCAGGAAAAAGTCCTGTTTGCCGGCTTTTTAGTATTCTTTTTCTTTTTTTATAGAATAGTCCAGCGATATCGACTAGGTAAAAATAGGGAAAAGCCTTTAGAATACAAGTACTTTTTTTGGTTAGGTCTTGTTTTTTTTATATTATCCCTAGGACCCATATTCAATAGACCGTATTGGAATGATAAAGTCATTATTCCCCTTCCACACCTCATTTTTTACTACCTCGTCCCTGGGTTTTCCTCTATGAGAGTGCCAGCCCGCTTTGGTCTTATCGTTATATTCGTTATGACTATTATAGCCGCCTATGGTTTCAAGCATTTCATTCATCAACTGAATACCAGGAAAAAGAAACTGTTGGTATCCAGCCTGATTCTTGGATTATTAGTCCTTGAACTTATTCCTAAAATACCCATGGAGACAGTAGAACCCATCCCGAAGGCCATAGAATATCTCTCTGACACAAAGATCGATAAGAACGCCAAAATAGCCTATTACCCTCCCTCCTTCGGGAAAACCAGTCTGGCCAGCAAGTACATGATTTATAGTGGAGGCCATCTCAAAGGTCTGATCAACGGATTCTCAGGCTATTACTCTAAAAGTAACTTCTACGCCCAAATCCTTGCCGCCTCCATCAATGATTCACACTCTGTCCAGATACTTGGACGTCTTGGGATCCATTACCTTGTTGTGATCCCCCGGTTCATGACAAATGACGAGAAGGGAAAGCTGGCCAAAGCCCTTTCCAATAAGACAATTTCAATCATCAAGACTTTCACGGATGGAAGCAGGCTTTGTCGACTCAAAGACCTAACACCAACCCGTGATGACAAACTCCCTCCAATCTCCTTGAAGTGGTTGAACAGAAGATATTTAGTGGGATTCATTCAGTCACGGGGAGATGGCTTTTACGCGTCAGACCGACTGGATACGTTTGAAACGTTATTCGTGGAATTCCTGGGTGACAAAGGGAAGGTATTGGCCAAGACATCAAAGGATCTTCTTATTCCTGCTCTGATCCCTGAAAACAACGACATCCTGTTTCAGATCAAGATACCTGATTCTATCCAATTTGTTAATATAAAGAAAATTAAACTCCATTTTAAGGTATCCGATAAAACCATAAGAATCAACCGCGAGGAGCTATCCAGTATCAGTACTCTCAATAAGCCTTTAGAAGATGATATTAGAGATAAAGTAAGTCTCAGTCTT
>CAJXGR010000108.1 GCA_913053665.1 uncultured Spirochaetia bacterium | reverse complement strand
ATTTTCTCTGTGACTCAGTGTCTCCGTGGCATTTTACAAGTCGAACTCACGTTAACTTAGTATATATGTTTTAACTTTTGGAAGGTCTTAGATTATGGAAATTAAGAACATCATTTATAAAGCCCAAAACTCTCGTTGGGTTGAGGAAGAGCCTGAGATAATCCAGTCCAACCCCTTTGAAACAGTCGCTCAGATTCCTAAGAGTCTGGGGAAAGGTGAGACACGGACTATTCAGATTCGTGACGGCTTATCTATTGGACTGATAAATCAAAGACCCACTCAAAGCTTTATGTACAATGTCAAACACAATGACCTTCTTGAACTCAGTTTCCTTTTGTCAGGAAAAATGGAGGTTTTTATACCTGGCACTCAAGAAAGATGTACTGCTAGATCCGGCGTAAGCGGTCTGGTATTGGCAAGACCCGGGTTCACCATTGAAGTGCCCGCCAACCGTCCTATCCTTATTGCCAGCCTTCTAGTCCAGCCTGCACTTATTTATTCATTTGTAGAAGACAATCCCGGTCTTATGCTTGAGGGCTTGATCAATGCTCTGAATGGGCCTCAAGATGAAATCTACTGCCACGAAGGGGCTATCACTCCAGCGATTCAATTTGCCATCCAGCAGATCATAAGTTGTCCCCTTCAAGGCCCTTTAAGACAGATCTATCTGGAAAGTAAAGCTCTTGAACTCCTGGCCCTTCGCCTGGATCAACTCAATTCTCATGAGCTTAATTCAAACAGACCGAAACCGTTAGCCCATAGGGACATCGAGAAAATCCATTATGCCAAAGATCTCCTGATGGACAATATGGAGAATCCCCCCAGTCTGTTAGAACTGTCCAAACAAGTGGGTCTCAACGATTTCAAGCTCAAGAAAGGCTTTCGGGAGGTCATGGGCAACACAGTCTTTGGCTATCTCAGAGAACAACGTATGGCAAAGGCTCACAGGCTCCTTGAGGAAGGCAAAATGAATGTCACAGAAGTCCTCTATGGGGTGGGTTATAATGATCCGAGTCACTTCTGCTCAGAGTTCAAGAAACGTTTTGGTAGAACTCCCAGTTCTCTAATAAATTAACTTGTCCTAACCATTTCTCCACTTACCCCCATCGTTTTAATTATCTGCTATGACTAAAGAATCCGTTTTCTCATAGGAAAAATCCGTTTACTCCTAACATGCTTTTGTGAAAAGCCTTAATTTATTCAGATAAACAACTTGATAGTGTAAATGATCACTAAAGATTCGTTGGAGAGTATAAATGACCGAAAATAGCAATTCTAAACGTACAGAACGCTACGCCGAGTGGATATACCGCTTTCGTTGGCCTGTTATAGCTGGAACCATCGTCTTCGTTGCCTTGATGAGCCTTGGAATGGGTTTTCTCAGGCTAAACACCTCTGATCGTGTGTGGTTCAATGAAGGCAGTTCCATTGTCACGGAGTATGATGACTTCAGAAAGCGATTCACTGAGGATGATGCCCTCATCATTGCTTTTGAACATAAAGAAGGGATATTTAATAATGATACTCTCCTTATGATCCAAGGCCTTAGCGATCAATTCTGGAAAACAAAGTATGTCACACGGGTGGATAGTATCACAAACTATTCCCATACCTATGTTTACACAGATGCCGAAGGAGAGCATCTCGATGTCAAGGACTTAATTGAAGCTAAACGGCCTACCCATCAGGAACTCAAGGCCTTATTCTCTGAATACATGAGTGATCAGAATATTAGCACAAGACGAAACAATCTCTTGATCGACCTTCTGAGTGATCATTTCCCTTACACCAGGGAGGAGTGGTCCAAGTACCTGAAAGCTGTTCATGGACCGCCATTAACAAAGGAAGAAATGGTCGATCTGACTGCTGAGACCCTTCTGGCAAGACTTCCTTTATCCAGACAAGAGTTTGCTAGTTTCGTCAAGGGGCATATCACGAAGGATCCACTTATTGTGAAGAAACTCATGGACAAGTTCTTTCCTACAGTAAAAGAAGTGAAAGGTTTTTTACTTGATAATGGCGTTGAAGAGCCCACAAAAGCTTTAGAACTAGCCCAAAAGATCATTCAAAAGAAAATGGGGCTTAACAGGTTAGTCTCTCCATATTTGCCTAAGAAAACTTTGGATGATTCATTCAAACAGAGAGTATTAATGTGGGTTTTTCCTCAGATTTCAAAGAAACAAACGGCTGGAGAAGTTGTTAGTGAATTGAGATACTTTCTTGATAAGCTTCCACCCAATAAAAAGGAGTTGGCTGAGATGATAAGTCCCTATATATCAGGGAACAACCCCTCTAATATCCTCGTGGAGGCCTTACAAGCAAGCTTTCCACGTTATCGCACCAGGGAAAAGCTTAAGGGATGGCTTATTTCCTCCAAATTGTCTCGAGAGGACTTGCTGGAGATGACAACAGAAGTCTTTTTGCAGAAACTCCCCCTCGCTCGGAAAGAAGTGAAACAATTTATTAAACGCCACGTAGGGGTTCAAGATCTTGAACCCCTACGTGGTGCATTGGGTAAGATGCTTTTCTACAGCAAGGATGAGCTTAAGGAAAAGGAAAAAATCGCCTTAAACGAAAAGCTGGTCAAGGATCGCTTTATATCAGCCGATGGAAAGACTGCCCAGATACTCATTACGCCTAAACTGTCCGACAAAGCACAGGTTCAAGGCCTTGATTTCCTTACACGGATCAAATCTATCTTAAAAAAAGAGAAGGCGCGACAGGCTAAATTGGGGTATCAATACAAGTTTCACGTGGCAGGTCTCGTGGAAATGACGGCGGCTTTTAATGAAATCATGGAAAAAGATATGATCATGTATCCCATCATGTTTCTTTTTATCTTTCTCGCCTTGTTTTATCTGTTCCGATCGGTCTGGGGGATGTTGATCCCAATCCTGATCGTGGTTTTTTCCATCTTTGTGACTATGGGAATCACCGGTTTTGTTGGCTATGAACTCAGTATGATCAGCTTTATGTCCGTCCAGGTCCTTTTGGCCATTGGAATCGCCGATTCCATACACCTTTTGAGCGTATTTTACAGAGAGCTTCATCATGGTAAAACCAGGAAAGAGTCTATGGTGATCTCACTGAAAATGAACCTTTTACCCTGTCTGCTCACCAGTGTGACCACATCAGTAGGTTTTATCTCCCTTCTGACCAGCGTATCACCACCTATTCGTGTACTGGGGGTGATGGTCGCCATAGGGTCTCTTTTTGCCTTTGTCATAACCATAACCCTTTTGCCTGCCTTGATTTCAGTCCTTCCATTCTCCAGGAAGACGACTCACCACAAGGAACGATCCCTGAAATGGACTCGTGGACTGGGTCACTTTGTTATAGGGTATCGTAAACCCATTCTGATCTCCTTAACCGCCATGACCTTGATATTTGGCTATTTTATAAGTGAAATCAAGACAGATAATAACCCTATGGACTATATCAGCAAAGGAAATACCTATCGTAACGCAATGGAGTTTATCGATGAAAAAATCAAGGGGATTAATCTAATGGAAATCTCCATTGACACGAAAAAACCTGATGGCATCAAGGATCCAGAGTTTCTAAAGAAGTTATCCCGTTTTCAGGACTATCTGATGAAAGAGCCAACGTTCAAGGTCACCCACACAAACTCCATTTCAGACATCATCAAAACGTTGAATAAACAGTTAAATCAAAATGATCCTGACTATTATAAAATACCTAATGATCGGAAGGTGTTGGCTGAAAACCTGTTTATGTATACCCAATCGGTTCCTTTTGGTCGGGATCTTAATAATCAAATCAATGTAGACCAGTCAGCCATTCGATTAACGATAAGGCGGGCTAATACAGGCACCAGCGAAAGCTACGAGGTGATCCAGGTTATGAAAGCCTATCTCAACAAGAATATGAAGGACTATGAAGTGCATATCACCGGTCGGAACACTGTATTTACTTATACCGATCCTTTAATCCTTAAGAACATGCTCATGGGACTGGCCATCGCTATTTTAGCGATTACGTTAATCCTTATTTTTACCTTCAGATCAGTTAAAATAGGCTTATTGAGTCTGATCCCTAATGTCACACCTCTTTTACTGATGTTTGGATTAATCGGTTTAACCGGAACGACTCTTGACATCGGGATGTCTATGGTCGCCATGATCGCTCTAGGCATTGTAGTGGATGACACGATTCATTTCATGAGCAAATATCTCAGGGCAGAACGAATGGGTAAATCTATTGTTGAGTCAATCTATCAGGTCTTTCATGATGTGGGGAGTGCGATTATCTTCACCTCAGTGGTTCTATCAGTGGGATTTGGGATCTTTGTGTTCTCGGATTTCCAGTATAGCGTTCGTTTTGGGGTTGCTATAGCCTTCACAATGATAGTCGCTCTGGTCTTTGATTTGTTGTTCCTCCCGGCCCTTTTGCTTTTGAAGGCTGATAAATCAACGTTCAAGGCAGAGAAAGAGCAGGCTGAAAGTCTATATGCTGCAGATTAGACGATATTTATCCCATTAACTGTTATACATAGTATATAATTGATGGGGTATTGCTCAAGACATTCTATTAATTCTTTCGTTTATGCGATTAAAATTGACTCGGTTCACAGGGTTGACGTGTTCACTTATTGAGGTAATCACTCATGAAATTGAACTCTCTGGCCTACAAAAGTCCCAAAAACCCTTATTGGGTCGAGGAAAAACCTGATATAGCAGCTCCCCATCCCTTTGAAACCACCTATTTCACTCCCAAAGAACTGGGAGATGGGGCCTTTCAATCCATTCAAATCCGTAAAGGAATTGCACTTATACTACTCGACCAAAAACCCCATCACGACTTGATCCTTGAAATGGTGGGATCCCCCGAATTGATCAAACTTAACTTCACCTTATCAGGCCAGATCAAGGCCAAGCCAGCGAAAGCCAATAAGTACTTCATCATCTCTTCCGGAGAACGAAACGTCAGTGTGATCCAAGCCAAAATGCATGTGGAACTCTCAAAAGATCAGCATACGGTGGCAACCTGTGTTTCCATCGAAAACTCCGTAATTCATTCCCTCACTGAAGGCGATGAGCCTCTTATCCCTGGTAATCTATCGGGTATGGTGAAAGCCTATTTCAATGAGGCTTACAAAAAACCAAACCCCATCCACCCCTCCATGAGCTTTATCCTCCACCAAATCCATAACTGCCCATATAATGGGGCATTAAAACATATATACCTGGAGAGCAAGGTTCTTGAATTGCTGGTCTTGTGTATAGGACAAGTATCCCTTTCTAAGCGGAGTGGGCCTGCAAAACGCCATCAGGACATAGATAAAATCCATTATGCCAAAGAGATCCTCATCAATCATATGGATGATCCTCCTTCATTGTTAGAACTGTCCAGGCTTGTAGGACTCAACGATTTCAAACTTAAAAAAGGCTTTCGGGAAGTCTTGGGAACCACTGTATTCGGCTACCTCCGGGAAAAACGTATGGAAAAGGCCCACATGCTCCTGAAAAGAGGTAACACGAGTGTGACAGAAGTCACCTTTGAAGTGGGTTATCAAAATCCGGGTTATTTTGCCGCTGAGTTTAAGAAGCAGTTTGGTATTTATCCCAGTTCTTTGCTCAACAACTGATTTACGAATAGTACACACCGGATCTGTTCAGCAAAAACTTCCGGTTCTAAAAACATAATAATCCGCATTCTGGTAGAAAAAATCCGTCTACTAGTGGCTTCCTTTAAAATAACTTAGTATTTTATAGTAATCTATGAACAAATTGATTATCACAGTATTTATCCTTTCTATGATGTTCTCTACGGGGTGTTCAAGTAGCCCCAAAGTGACTCAAAAGGAACTTAAAGATGTCCAGGCACTCCTTAAGGGCTTTGGTAAGTCGTATTCCCTGGATCAGCTTAGAACCTTGAAGATTCTCAATCTGTTTGGCAAAAACGTCACAAACAAGGATTTAATAAAAATAAAGGTTCTCAAAACCCTTGAAGAACTTAACTTATGGTCCACCAGCGTCACAAGTGCTGGACTGGTCCACATCAAAGAATTGAAGAATCTGAAATGGCTGAGTCTCAGAAAGACTGAACTAGAAAACAGTGATCTGATCCATCTAAAGGGACTTACAAACCTTGAAGTTCTTAGTCTATATGACACTGAACTAAGTGATGCCGGATTAGTCCATATCAAAGGGCTTTATAACCTGACAGAACTTCATCTTGGCGGCACCAGCGTGGGCGATCAGGGTTTAGCTTATATTAAATCTCTTAAGAACTTGAGAATACTGTATTTAGCCAAAACGCAGGTGACGGATAAAGGACTATTGGAACTTAAGGACATGAAGAATCTTGCAAGGATCTTTGTGAGAGGAAGTTATGTGACCCAAAAAGGAATAGATGCACTAAAAAGTTATTTACCAGATTGTTATATTAATAATTAGGTTTATTGATGATAAACATTCACTTTAAAGTTTAACAAACTAATGATCAGGAGTCTATCTATGACAAACAGTAAGATTGTTTTGCGCTTCACACTAATATTCAGCTTATTCTTAAGCATAATCCTTTACTCTTGCAATAAGAAGGAGGCCCGTTATCCGGGTAAATCCGGTAAAGGACAGGTTAAACAGGTTTCTTTTGATAGTATGGATATAAAAAGAAGCTTTAGAAAGCTGGGAATCCTTGTCCCAAAGACTAAAAAGCAGGCCAATAATTTTACCTTGAAGAATCTTGAAGGCCAAAAGGTCTCTCTAAAGGACTTTAGGGGGAAAGTCGTTTTCCTGAACTTTTGGGCCACCTGGTGCGGGAGCTGCCGAGCGGAGATGCCTTCCATGCAAAAGCTTTACCAGACATTGAAAGATAAAGATTTCGTTATGCTGGGCGTGGCAGTGGATCAAACACAGGATCCCGTAGAACCCTATGTAGAACTCCTGGAAATGACCTTCCCTGTGGTGTATGACTCGGACAAAGAGGTCTCCAGTAGATACCGTCTGAGTGCCACTCCCACTACTTATATCATTGATAAGGATGGGACGATATTGGGAAAAGTAGTTGGGGAAAGCGATTGGGCTAGTAAAACCTCTATCGATCTGTTCAATAAGTTAAGTAGCAGATAATTGGCTTAAGGGATTATCCATTCATGATCTAAAAGCTTATCCTAAGAGGTTAATCCCCATATTGAAGTATCTAACGGAGCAATACGGTTTTTTATAAGACCTTAGCCCTTTGGCAAAAGAGTAATATTTACCCTTCAGGAGGAATAGGAACATGAGAAACTATCTAATTATCTTTTTCACATTGGTTTTAGGGGTGTCAACCCTGTCCCATTGCTCTGCCCAAGAGGAAAACGGGTTCACCGAAATTGTCCTGGCTCAGATTGGGAACTCCAAAATCAAGATGGTATTACGCAAAATCCATAAACACATCTATATGGTTCGCGGCGTAAACGGCCTGCCATCCCCTGAAAATCAAGGGTTCATGTCCAATTCCTACGGCATTTTGACCTCTAAAGGATGGTTTGTAGTCGACGCTCTCGCCACTCCTGAGCTTTCTAAACTGTTTATCAAAGGTTTAAAGCAAGTGAAAAACCTGCCCATCAAATATCTTGCTATCACTCATTATCACATGGATCACTGGTATGGAGCACAAAACTATAAGGCCATGGGGACGCAAATCATTGCCCATAAGAATCTTAAAGCCACTTATGAAGGGAATGGCAATCTTGTTCTTGCCGCCACTCACAAACGTTTTAAGGTGTTTAAAAATGTTAAATTAACCCCACCCACCATCGTGATCGATAAAAAAAGCAAACGGTTTAATATGGGAAACGTGGAAATCCAGGTGATACCCGTCACTCCGGCCCATACCAATACGGATATCATGATCTACCTTCCCAAAGAAGAGATTCTATTTGTAGGAGACTTGGTCAATAAGGGAAGGATCCCTTTTGTCGGAGATCGCAATGCTTCAAGCAGAGGCTGGATCAAGTACCTGGAAAAGATGAAGGCCTATAAAATCAGGATGCTCTTGACGGGGCATAATAATCCACTAGATAAATCAGCTATTGACTTCAATTTAGGCTATTTGAAGTACATGAGAAAGGAAATCGCAAGAATGAAGGATGATGGCCTCACAGTTGATCAGGTCAAAGCAAAGCTGAGGAAAACCCCCTACACCAAGGGTGACAAAGTGGATTTCTTTCACAATCTAAATATCTATGCCATGTATAACAAGATCGGGATCACGGAAATGCTGGAGGAGGAAAACTAGGGTCAAAAAGGCGATACGCGTGGTAATCCTTAAATAGGCCTATATATTGTTCAAAAAACAGTGGTCAGTAAAAATAAATGGACACTTCTTGATATTACTTTGAAACGGTCGTATAGATCCCTAAAGCCCGGATTAGTTTTTTGGCCAGAATCGCTACTGTTCGATCATGGTACATAACAGCAAGATTTCCACTTAGGTAATATCCACTTTTATATTTTTCGACTTCTTTGCCACGAGGAGCAGCATAAATAGTAAACATCCCACCAATTCGTCCACTCTTGACCAACACTATTTTGCATTCTAGAATAGCACTGACCACATCCCCATATTCGGTCAGCTTTTGTACGTCTTGCTCTTCTTCATAAGTCAAGGATCTCCATTTTTCTCCGTTCTTCCTGTAGATGGGCATTCGATGGGTTGTTGACAAATTTGTAATCTCAAGAATCAGATCGGTATCCACTTTTTCCTTTAACTCTTTATAGCTGTTCCCCCCGCTTTCTAATACCTGTTGGAATAGCATCCTGTCTCGAACAATAAACCCTGCCTTAAATAATTCTTTTTCTACAGTGATGTAATTGCTGAGTTCATGATGTGAGACTTTTCCTAGAGGTTCCTTTATTTTCAAGACGATCTTGGGAGAAGGGGTTTTTTTAAGATATTCTCTCAATTCACGGGTCACAATGTTTTCATCTTCTGGCACCACAATTCTAAGCTCTTTGGCACAGGAGGTGAAAGTTATCATGGCAGTCAAAAACACGAACATTAAAATCAATTTTTTCCTCATTAACGTCCTCTCCATTGAAAGTACTTCATCCTATTCTTCCTAGACTAAAAGAATCTAAAAACAGACTTCATGGGTTGGTATTTAAACTATTCTTTTAATAATCTCAACACCCAGTTTACTGTTGTTAAGCAAGAAAATAACATTATTATGATTTTAAGGAAATAACCTTCCCCACCCTCTGTTTG
>CAJXGR010000107.1 GCA_913053665.1 uncultured Spirochaetia bacterium | reverse complement strand
ATGTGAGTCATGAACTTCGCTCTCCTGTTACACGAATGAAGGTCGCCCTGGAATTCCTGGCTGATGGAAAGCAGAAGACGAGACTCAATGGAGACCTGAAAGAGATAGAGACCATGATCACCGAAATCCTTGAAACCGAAAGGCTCAATAGTCATCACGGGAAACTGAATCTGGAACATTTAAATATTATAGAAATAATACGTGAAGTTGCAAGACTGTTTAAAGAGAAATCTCTTGATATTAAATTAACTCTTCCACCCGATGACGTGATTCTCAATATTGATAGAGAGAGAATAAAAACAGTCCTGAAGAACCTCTTAGATAATGCTTTTAGATATTCCAGGGAGCGGCCTGTGGAACTAATGTTCAAGGACAGAAAAGAACATATTGAGATCATGATCATTGATTATGGGCCAGGAATACCAGAAGATGAAATCCCCTACATCTTTGAGCCATTCTATCGAGTGGATAAATCACGATCCAGAGATAGTGGTGGGTATGGTCTTGGAATGGGCATTTGCAAGAAAATAGTGGATGCCCATGAGGGGAATATTGAGATCAAAAGCCGAATGCACAAGGGAACAACTATTCAGATCACCCTTCCAAAGACTTTAGATGAGTAGAACAGTGGCTTCTAGACTCAATTACTTTTAGTTTAAGTTATGATGGGGGAAAGTGTGGGATCGCAAAATAATCCGTAGAGCGTCAGGAAAAATCCTTCTACCGTTAGAAGGTTTTTAAAGATTTCCTTATGTTTACAGGCAATGCAATTATATAACAATGACTAAGGAAATCAAGACTATTTTTGGAGCGTATGACTTGACTTTACTTATGACTTATGTTAAATTAGAACGATCGTACGAAAATAGTTCATGAGTTCCCATAATATGCCCGATGATAAAGATGACATAAGAAATAGTATACTAGAAGCGGCTATACAAAGATTTAAACAGTATGGTTTTTGTAAAACCACAGTGGAGGAAATTGCAAAGGATATTAAAATACGAAAAGCCAATATCTATTTGTATTTCAAAAGTAAAAAGGATATTATCATCGCTCTTATTGACTCATACTATAAGTCTAAACTATCTTCATCTGAAGAGGTGTATCACAACGGAACATCCATTAAGCAACGTTTTATGGACTTAATCAATATTCGCTTCATGGCTATGTATGAAGATTGTTTAAGCAGTCCACACGGATACGAGTTGGCTCAACTGACTTCTACAACCATGAAAGATGAATACCATGAAGTCACCGATCCCTATCACGAAAAGATGGATCACCTTCTGGTTCAGCTTATTGAAGAAGGGAATCGAGAAGGTCTTTTTGAGGTGGATGATCCCAGGAGAGTGGGGGAACATATTGCAACAAGCTTTAAAATAATATACCCCCAAAACATGGTTTGGGAGTGCCCTGATGAAGTTCGTAAATATATTGAAACAATAGTTGATTTGACTTATAATGGGATGTTAAAGCGAAAGGACTGATATTTTCCATGATAAAGTGATTATTTTATAAAATGTCATCCGTATGACATTCAAAACTTGTGTGGATCATTAAATTATTTATAAAGGTGTGGTGAAATGAGAAAAATCAATGTAGGGATCATTGGAGTTGGGAATTGCGCGTCCTCTCTGGTGCAGGGAAGATTCTATTACGCTGACCCGGAAGCCCGAGTGCCAGGGCTTATGACACAGAACTTTGCAGGATACCATCCCCGCGACATTCAGTTTGTATCGGCCTTTGATATTGATATGCGTAAGGTGGGTAAAGATTTAAGTGAAGCGATTTTTGAAAAGCCAAATTGTACAACTGTCTTTCATTCAAGCATTCCTTATACCGACTGTCCTGTACAGATGGGTTATATATTGGATGGAGTGGCGGATCACCTGAGCAAGTACCCTGAAAAGGATCGATTTAAAGCTCACGACAACATCTATTCCTCCTACGATGAAGCAAAAAAAGAGATTGTACAGATCCTTATGGATACAGATACTGAGATATTAATCAATTACCTCCCTGTGGGAAGCGAAGAAGCCGCCCGTTTTTATGCTGAATGCTGTCTTGAGGCTAAAGTGGCCCTCGTCAATGCTATGCCCGTGTTCCTGTCAAAGATCTATGGCGATGCCTTCAAGCAAGCCGGTATTCCCATTGTGGGAGACGATATCAAGTCTCAGGTCGGTGCCACCATTGTTCACAGGGTCTTAACCCGCCTTATAGAAGATCGGGGGCTTAAAATAAGGAATATGTATCAGATAAACGTTGGTGGGAACATGGACTTCCTGAACATGCTGGATCGAACAAGGCTTGAGAGCAAGAAGATAAGTAAGACTCGATCGGTGACCAGCCAGATGAAAGATGGGATCAAGGATGATGATATTTATGTCGGCCCAAGCGACTACATCCCATGGCTTGATGACAATAAAGTCTGCTTCATTCGTATCGACGCGGAGCAATATGGGGGAGTCCCCATGAATATAGAGTTACGACTTTCTGTGGAAGACTCACCCAACTCAGCGGGGGTGATCACGGACGCTGTCAGAGCCACCAAGGTAGCTTTAGATCGAGGAATGGCAGGGCCTATCATTGAAGCCAGCGCCTATCTTTTTAAATCCCCTGTGAAGCAGTATACTGACACAGAGGCCAGAGAAATGCTCCTTCAATTGGCTGAGCCACCCTCTCTGGTCCTGGAACCATCCAACGGAAGACACTATGAAAGAAACTTATAAACCCATAGAGACCGAAGAATATTTAGGGTATCATATATTTCGCCCCATTGCCTCATGGATCGTAAAAGCAGTGGCTCATACCCCTGTGACACCCAATCAATTAACAGTCATGTCCCTTGTATTCGGTATTGGATCAGGGTTTTTTCTATACTATGCGGATGGTGTCTTACTCACATCCTTGAGTGTATTGTGTCTTTTTATAGCGAATGTATTTGATAATAGTGACGGCCAGTTAGCTCGCTTCAGAGGGACAGAATCTTTGTATGGCAGAGTATTTGACGGTCTCATCGATAATTTGGTCTTTGCCAGTGTCTATCTAGCGGCCTGTCTCAAGTTTACAGGAGAGTATGGGCCCGTCATCTGGCTTATGGGTGTTGCCGCAGCTGTCAGTCATTCTTTACAGAGTTCGTATTTCGATTACTATCGCAATGAATATATAGACATTGTTGTGAAGGGTTTCAAGGGGGAAAAAACCACGAGTTCCGAGATCCTGAAGGCAATAGATTCCAATAAAAGGCAGTCGGGAAAGTATTTTGAGAGATTCTTACTTTATACGTATTTAAATTATACCCAAGTGCAGGAAAAGGTCAATAAAAAGTATATTGGCTTCAGAAAGCAGAATGCCATCCCCTCCGATTACACCGTTACCTACAAAAGAAAGAACCTCCCTCTCCTTAGATTGTGGTCTATCCTGGGACCTACGGCTCATATCACTTATGTGATGTTTTTCATAGCTCTTGGAGCCATGGATCAGTACTTTATTTTCGAGATCATCATTTTAAACATCCACATGTTGATCATGAAAATCGTACAGAATCGTATGATCCAGACGCTTAAAAGAGATCTGTGGGGAGAAATCCTGTGAAAAAGATAATCATAGGTTCCTTGCTCAGTATCGCATTGATCTTCTTTTTTATTGGAGGAGTCGACTTTGATAAGGTCTTGGAGATCCTGGGAAACAGCAACTATCTGTACTTGGCCCTTGCCGCCTTGACTCTATCCATCATACCATTCGCCCGATCCTTACGCTGGAGGGTAATCCTGTCTCCCATCGTAAAGATGAATCGAAAAGAACTTATCCCTCTAGATAGCGTGGGTTATATGAGCAACATGGTACTTCCCAGAGTAGGAGATGTCTTAAGGCCGTATCTGGTGAGCAATAAAATGAATATCCCCTTTAGCTCAGTGTTGGCCACCACAATAGTAGAGAAGATCTTTGATCTGATCATAATAATGGTGATGATTGTCATCATATTGTCAAGTCTGAGCCTGCCATCCTGGGTTAGTTCAATAGGTTATAGTCTTATAGCATCAATAATTATACTGTCCGTATTAATCGCCTTCCTTTATGTTAAGCCGGAAAGAGGTTACAAGCTTTTGAATTGGTTGATCAGAAGGTTCTCTCAGAAAACACAGGACAAGATAAACAGAGTGATACATAGTTTTGTGGATGGCCTGAAGATCATTACCAAACCCAAGGATATGCTTGTCATATTTCTATTTTCCCTTTTCCTATGGGGTTTATCAGTTTTTGCAATTTATAACTTATTCACATCACTTAGTTTAGACCTTTCGCCGGCTGTAGCTTTAGTAGTCCTCACATTTGTTATGTTAGGTGTCAGCCTACCAAGTGCTCCAGCCAACCTGTTGACGTTTCATGCGGCCTGTATTCTTGCCCTGGAACTGTTCGCAATAAGCAGAGACGAAGCCTGGGCCTTTGCATTTGTGTATCACGGGCTGTTTACTGCGGTTGCCTTTATATTTGGCATTCTCTTTATATTCTTTATAGATTTCTCATTTGTTGAACTGAAAAACAAACTACGCTTTCTACTCAGTAAAAAACCAAGTCACGGGTGATCTATGATAGGTAAAACTCATCACACAGAACATTTAACAGGTCTATCCAATGGCTTGCAAAGGCTGATAACACTTCTGAAAGTGCAGATTCCTCTAATAACCCTTGGGACAATGATTGCCGCTTTGGGCTATGCTATTAGCCATTCACCACAAGAAACCGGCGATCTTGGTATAGTATTTGCCTTTTTAGGGCTTCCCATTCTCATTTTCATTGCCAATCGACGACTCATCAACAGCCTGATCCATCAGCATAAAGCTAGTTTGAAATGGCTTTTAACGCAGATGATCGTTACATCTATAGTGGGACTCGTTGTACTGATTTATGGGACGATGAATATCAGTCAGATAAAGGGATTTCAGGCTTTTCTTCTACCGGGAAGCTTTATAGCATTAGCTTTAAACCTTTTAATGGTTTTGGCTTATGTGAACGTCAGGAAGAATGTGATTCTTCTCGAACAACCTGTGAAACAAGATAAAAAGACACCCTATACACTGGATCGCTGGTATCGTGGGACAGCAAGAACGATTGTCCAGCACTACGTCTTTGTCCTTCTATTTTGTCTTCATATAACAATCCTTTTAGGTTGGCTGGCCAGTGGATTAAAGCTGAAGGCGGATCTCATCTCCCTGCTACCTGATGATTTCCCAAGCGTTCGAGGTCTAAAGGAAGTACAGAACGTGTTTGGAGGGATCGGTTACCTCATGTTAGTGATTGAGACGGATGAGGCTGAAGATGATCGATTGGATACGGACAAAAAGATCAACATTGAATACGTAACTCTGGGCAATGGGCGAATTAAACGTCATCCTCGACTTAATAAATCAGGGATTGTGGATGGCACTGAGAAAGTGGTTAAAAGATATTATTATACCCCTGTGGAAGCTGGAAAGGAGATTAGTGAGAATGGTCATCAAAAAGGGGACGGTCAAAACGGTTTTGGCCATAAAAGTGAAGAAGAAAATGATACAAAAGTAAGGTGGGAGGCGGATCTCTTTAAAACCAAAACCTTTGTGGAATTATTGGTCAAAGGGAAAAAGGATGGCCTGAAGGCCTTGAAGGAGCAGATAGAGCATCAAATTGAAGGGCTTGAGGCCAATGGGAGTGATCGGTCAAGACTGGTGAGGCTTAAGGATCGACTTTGCACCCTTGAAGAGCTTGAGCATGACAAAGGCTTTAAGGATCTCAAAGGCCTGGAATCCCTTTCGGATATTGCCTATTGTGATTTCAAGAAACCGATTGGCTTCTTAAAAGACAACGCAGTCTTGTTTTCCGATATTGAAGACCTGGCATTGATCTTTGCCCGTGCTAGAAAGAAAAAGCGAGAAGTATTCTCAGACAAGATTGGCTTAGCGATGAATTTGGAGGACCCAAAAGAGGCGAAAGGTATTGACATTAGTGATATTGAAAAAAAGTATGAGAATCGAGACGCTAAGAACGACTTTATCAGTCAAGAGGGCTATTATTTAAGTAAAAACAACAAGGTCTTTGTGATCTTGATCAAGCCCAGCAAAGGGTCTCTGGATATAGAATATTGCAAAGACATTTACAGGCAGGTTCATCAGGAAATTGAATTAACAAAGAGTGTATTGAAGAAGAAAAATCTATTACACTCGTCATTGAAAGTAGGCTACGCCGGCCGTTACAAGCGAAAACCTGAGTCGACAGCTCTTGTAGAGAAGGATTTAGAACTTGTCCGGTTGATGGGATTTCTTTTTATAGTGGGTTTAGTCACTCTCTATTTCAGACGTCTTCACGCCCTCCTTCTTATTGGATTGCCCCTTGGGATGGGGATTATATGGACATACGGGATTACGTTTCTCCACTTTGGCTATGTGAACATCCTCACAGGATTTCTATCTGTCATATTGATGGGCTTGGGCATTGATTTTGGCATACATTTCCTTTCAAGATACCATGAAGAGCGTCGGAAAGGTGAGTCCATAGAAAACGCTCTTTATCTTATGCTCTCTAAAACAGGGAGAGCCTCCCTTACCGCTGTTCTTACGACCATTGCGGCTTTTCTGGCCCTTGTATTCACGGATTTTAAGGGATTCAACGAGTTTGGCTTCATTGGAATGATCGGTCTTATGATGGCTTATCTATCCATATTTTATGGACTTCCCGGCCTTTTGGTTCTCTCAGAGAAGATGAAAATCCATGTCCTTAAAAAGATATATGAATGGCTGGAAGGTAAAAGCGTACATATTACTGGTATTCTAATGATTATAGGTTTTGTAAATACTTATTTGATTTATGATTACCTTAACGGGCATCCACTAAAGTCTGTGTTCTCCATACCCATCAGCTATTTGATCATACCCTACCTTCTCATCCTTAAGGGGATCATCTATCTGATCAATCGTATTGAGGAAAGGAAGATCAAGACAAACTTTTTGCCTATTCTTTTTAAAAACCCCCGTGTCATGATGGGTATTGTTCTTGTGGTGGTTGTAATATCGCTGATTGGGTCTTCCCAAGTGTATTTTGATTACAATTTCAGGAAGTTGGAAGGTATGAACTTGAATGCCCACTTTATAGAGGATAAAACAAGTGATCTATTCAACCTTTCACTGACTCCCAGCGTGGTGATCGCCAACAACAGGGAGGAAGAGAGGGCTATTTATAAAGCGTTTACTAAAATCAAAGAACGACAGGGAAAAAACACCACTATAGATTTCGTGGATGCCTTTACAGCCTATATCCCAGAGAATCAGTCCGAAAAGCTTGAGTTAGTGAACAGTTTAAAACAACTCATTGGAGAGTTCAAGAACAGGGCTGAGGAAGAGGAAAACAAGGACGACGCGGAAGCCCAAAAAACCAGCCAGCAACTCAATGATTGGGAGAAAAAGTACCTGGACAATGTTGATTACATCTATCCTGAAGG
Source organism: uncultured Spirochaetia bacterium (assembly GCA_913053665.1). GTDB lineage: Bacteria > Spirochaetota > UBA6919 > UBA6919 > UBA6919 > CAJXGR01. The sequence continues at coordinate 1,775 of CAJXGR010000107.1, read as the reverse complement.
CGTGCCGAAAGAAATCAGCCGTCAATTTAGTAATGGGAGTAATAAGAAGGACACCCGGTATTTTGTACAAATCTTTCCTACTCCAGGTTTGGGAAAGGATGGTAATAAAATTAAGGCCTATGCCAGTGAAGTACGGGGGATTGAAATCTGGGAGACACTCTCCAACTACTCTAAGAGAACAAAAGTAAAAGAAAATGAGACCCATAAGCTGATTCAGGCAGGAAAACTTGAGTCAAAGAAGTCTAACACAGGTCAAATACTGATTAAAAGGGAAGTATCGGCTGCTGGAGAGAATCTGGTTCTTGCAGATATACTTGAACTGGTTGAGAGAGAGGCTCCATACATATTAGCGACCGTCTTTATCTTGACAATCCTTCTACTGCTCGCTGATTTCAGAACTTTGAAGGGCATGCTCATCACCTTTCTTCCTTTGGTTCTAGGGATAGGGGTTATGGTTGGCTCCATGGCCTTATTCGATGTGCAATTCAACATATTAAACGTTGTGATTCTCCCTGTCATCATAGGTATTGGCATCGATAACGGTGTCCATTTATATCATCGCTATCAGGATGAGGGAAAGGGAAGTCTCTTTTCAGTGCTGAGAACCACCGGGATAGCGGTCACATTCGCCTCTCTCACAGATGCTTTAGGCTTTGGATCCCTCATGTTTGCTGGTCACAAAGGCCTGAACTCATTGGGTTCTTTAGCCGTACTGGGTATTGGGGCCACATATCTTATACCTATGATATTAATTCCTGCTACTCTTCTAATTATAGAAAAAGCGAAAAGAACACACACCCTCTGATTTTATGAGCATTCCATTCTAGCGTAGCGATACGGATTTTTGTAGCGATAATATCCTTCGTGGGAAACCCTCTGTAGGGCCTGGGTGACCCAACTACTACAGGCATTTAGACAAACCTGTCTTTATTCGTTTACCACGACCCGGATTTTCAAGGACTATTCCTTCATTTTTTTATTATATTATAATCTGATGATCGAAAGGAACAATAAAATGAAAGGAAGCCTAAAAAAGCGCATGATCCAGGTTATAGTAGTTCTCACCACACTGTTCATAAGTTCAATGGTGTTAGCGGGGTTTATGAATTATCAGATAATTAATCGTTCAGAAAAGTATTGGATCACTGATCTTGATCACTGCCCAAAGGTAAAGGTCGCATTAATTCTTGGAGCTAAAGTATTTAAGGACGGCAGCTTATCCACTATTCTGTTAGACCGCATGGATGCAGGGATCGCTCTCTATAAGTCGGGAAAGGTTGAGAAGCTCTTGCTTTCAGGGGATCACGGTCGAGTCCATTATGATGAAGTGTCCGCCATGAAAAACTATGCTGTTCAGCGGGGAGTTGATCCACAGGACATCTTCCTGGATCATGCCGGCTTTCGCACCTATGACAGTTTGTATCGGGCTAAAGAAGTCTTTAATATCAAGGCGTTAATCGTTGTGACCCAAAAGTTTCATCTGGATCGAGCGATCTACACCGGCAGACATCTTGGCTTGGAGACCTACGGAGTCCCAGCCGACAAGCGAATCTATTCAAAGCATCGATTGAATCAACTGAGGGAGTTTTTGGCGAGGTCTATAGCCTTTTTAGAACTCCATGTATTTACTCATAAACCCCGTTATCTTGGCTCAATCCATGATATAGCAGGGGATGGCCGCCAAACCCATAATTGAGAAGGTTTTCCTATTATACCAAACTGATTTTAATTTGTCTGGTTATAAAACCTGTCACCCTGTAGAGACGCGATTAATC
>CAJXGR010000106.1 GCA_913053665.1 uncultured Spirochaetia bacterium | reverse complement strand
ACCTTGTATTTCTTTTACATAATTGGATGAGTTTATTTTTTGCTTCATAATATTTAAGATATAATTGCCTGTAAGGGTAGGTTTAAAACCTACCCTTACAGGCAATTGGATAAACTCGTCATTTATTAGTTTATCACTACCCTATTTAGTTATATTCCCAACCACTCACTTCAATGGCTTCACTCTCTATCATGGATTCATAAGTTTTAAGTAATTTGGCATTAGAGGATCTTTTCTTAGATCTTCCACGGTTTCCATAAGTAATGGCATTCCCTTTTTTGAGAGCACTTTTTCTACGATTGATCACTCTTACATTGCCACTCACGCGTTTATTACCTATCTTCCGACTGATTTTCTTCTTTGTCACAACGTCACGATTCAGATTAACTTGACCCTCATAGACATCGATCTTATTTTGTTCAGAATTTTCATCATACTCCACCACAAACTTAGTTCCTCGAACTCCTGCCAGACTGGATGGGGTATTGACTGCAAAGCCTTTTTTAGACCGAAGCTTATTGACTTTTGAGAGCAGTCCACCTTTTCCCAGGGATATGCGTTGGGATTTCTGAGAAACATAAGAAAACTGAACCCTTGAATTAGGCTTGATAGTTACATAAGAACCATCTGCCAAACGGACTTTTACAACACTATATCTTTTCGTTAGTATGATATCCTTTGGATAAATCCTTATATTTTTAGTGACCCGAATTTGTTTATACCCTTTTTGGTACTGAAGAATATAAACTTTTCCTTTATAAGCAACAACCTTACCATTCCCTCTTTGACCCTTCGTATAGGAAGTCATGGTGAATGCTAACAATAAGCTTGCTATTAATATCTTTTTCATATGTTCATTCCTAATTAAGTATTTTTCTTGCTACCTTTACCAGCAGAATCCTTTTTCCCAATTGGGATAATAAAGATGGGGCGATCTCCTTTTTTCAGGAAAAGGTCTTGTGCTAACCTCGATCTTTTACTTCTTGGAACAATAAAATATTGATAAGCTAAATCATAATCAGTGGCTAGTAATCGGATAGTCTGTAATGCTACACCCACTTGAAATAAAGATAAAGCATTTAGACTCTTTTGATTCTTTATGAGTCTTTTATAATATTTTATTATTTTCTTTGAATGACGCCCTCTAAAAAGCCTTTTTTGCTTACGAATATCTTTTGTATTTGACTTTCTGGCTATTATTATAGCATTTCGTATTTTAATCTTATTAATCCTGTTTTTCCCCATAATCCGTTTACGAAAATCACCAAACTTAATGGTCTTCAATGAATTGGTTCTAGGATCATAGCTTTGTATCTTTTTTTCATTCACATAATAAAGCTCTATAAAAGAATTGGGTAATCCAGATGGGTGGCTTGAGATTCCCTTGCTTTTGATAGCCCCATTAGCCACCCACAGCAATTTGATTAACTGATCGTACTTGAGAGCTGATTTAAAATCAAAATCACCAGGTCTACTGTTTTTACCTTGTTTGAAGAGTCCCTGAATATAGCTTATATAATCGCCGCTTTTAGACCCCTTTTTATGGACTCCTAAAGGAATCAAAATAAAGGGTTTATTCCTTTTTTTCTTGATGCCAAGTTGTTTTTTTATGGACCTTATTGTGGATCGATCTTGCTTGAGACTCAATGGCGTATGGATCATATTATAAGCAGAAGCAAGAAGCATTATGTTTTTAGCGGCTGTTCCCGCCTCAATAAGAGCGGATTCATTGATTTCATTCTGCCTACGATCTTTATAATCCTTGATAATTTTCCCTAAGTTTTCTTCGCTTACATTTTTTATCTTTTTTCTGATGGCTTTAACAACTCTTTTCATGCTTGGTGACAGGGATATGAGAATATATGTATTGGCTTTATACCTTAACTTCCTAGTGACTTTAAGTTTAGAAAGAACATTTCCACTTTTAATCTTTTTAAGTTTGTTTTTCTTGAAGTTATAGTGAAAGACACCTTGAGTATTCAGAATATAGAGGTCGATTAATGTGGTAAAATTAACTGGGTGAGTAAAGGTTCTAGCCCCCTCATTCTTTACAAGGCCGTTCCCGCCCCAAAGCAAATCAAGAAGGCTTTCTCCATCCATTTTCTTTGACGTATCCGACCTATGTCCGAGAGAGCCAGCATCTTTTTTCATAAGAGTAATGAAGGGATGCTCACCCCCAGAAGGTCTTTTTCCTTTTGTCTGATCCTTTGATCCACAATAGGACATCATAAAAAGTAAGATTATAAAAGTAGTCGTCACTCGAAAGTTCATAAAATATTCACCATGTCATATAAATTAGTATAATAATAGTAATAGCTTTACTCTGTTAGTCAAGTATAAAATCATAGATTCAAATAAAGTTTAAGCATATAACAATATAACACATTGTTTTAATAAATCCTAAAAAAATCTACGTTTACTTTTAAGATAAAATCCATTTGCTGAATGCTTTTTTTAATATTATTAATATCTTAAGATATAAAATAAACTGAAGGAAATACATGTGCTAGAATTAAAGAATGTATATAAATCCTATATGAGAGGGGGAAAAAAGGAAAGCATTCTCCATGATTGCAGTCTAACCGTTGAAAAAGGAGAGTTTCTTGTGATCATGGGGCCTAGTGGATCAGGGAAAAGCACTCTCCTGAACCTGGCAGGAGCCATCGACCAGGCTGATTCAGGCGAAATTGTGATCGATAATAATGATATAAATGCTATGAATGATCATCAATTAACTTTATTCAGGAGAAAACATATAGGTATCATCTTTCAGTTTTTTAATCTTCTACCCTCTCTCACAGCCCTGGAAAATATCGCACTTCCACTTTTATTGTCTGGAATGGCCTATCGTGATACAATGACAAAAGCTCAAGAATATATCCACCTTGTGGGTCTGGATCAGAAGATGGAGAATAAACCTGAGGAGATGTCTGGAGGGGAAATGCAAAGGGTTGCTATTGCAAGAGCTTTAATCACCCAACCCTCTGTTATTTTAGCCGATGAACCCACAGGGAATCTGGACACCAAGAACACGAAAGTCATTGTGAACCTGTTGACTGAACTGTCTCGCAAATTGAAATACACTATTTTGTTTGTGACACATAACGAAGAAATATCTAAAATAGGAGATCGCTTGGTCTATCTGAAAGATGGGATGCTAAATCAATGAAACACTCTTCCAATCTCTTCAATCTTATCCGTATGGTGGTCTTTCCCTATTTCAAAGAGCACCGTATAAAAGTATTAATATCTGTTGTAGGTGTAGCCTTGGGTGTCGCAGTATTCATCGCCATCCAGAGTGCCAGTTATAGTGCTAAAAAGGCAATGGCCAATTTTATATCATCGATCTCCGTTAATGCTGACTTACAGATCACGAGTGAGGAGGATGGACTGGATGAGTCTTTATATCCAATAATCAAGAAGACCAAAGGCGTCCAATCCGCTGTAGCCATTATCTCTACAAAAGTACCTATGAAACTGGAAAATCGCTATTATACTTTATTAGTTCTGGGTCTGGACATGACCAAAACGAATAAGCTCCCTGCAAAGGGCAAGTCACACATTAATTTAGAGAAGTTCATATCTTTGCCCAACCAGATTATTGTGAGTGAAGGTTTTTTAGAAAAGTATCATCTAAATCGAGATTCCCGGATTCACATAGTCACAGGGCGAGGGACCCTTCCCTTCGAGATTGCCGGTGTCCTGGCAAAAGGTGAAACGCCCTATAGCGAAGCCAAGCGACTGATCATTATGGACTTTTATTCCGCTCAGTACTACTTCGGCAAGATAAATCGAATAGACAAGGTGAATGTCAAGATTCGTAAAGGCTTTGCATTAAAGGAAGTAGAAAGAAATCTAGGGCGATCCCTCGGAGACCTGGTAACAGTAAAATCCCTGAATGACCGACTGGGTGAAACAGACCAGATCTATCAATCCTTTAATCTTAATCTGACAGTCGTAAGCCTCATATCTCTTTTAGTGGGTATGTATTTAATATTTAACACAATTAATAACTCTATCTTACAACAAAGAAAAGAAATAGGGATATTACGGGCCCTTGGGACAACAAAAAAAGATATACTCATGTTATTCTCGCTGGAAGGACTTCTGATCGGTATCATTGGGTCTATTATTGGTATATTTCTAGGTTGGTTTCTCGCGTATTTTTCAGTAGAAACCTTTACCCATAACCTTAGCCAGCATTATCTTATGAACGATGTCCGTCATATTCACCTTTCAACACCTAATCTTGTTATCGCCTTTGTTCTAGGGATCGGAATGACATTGATTTCCTCTTTTTTTCCTGCACTCGCCGCCATCCGAATCAGTCCGGTTGAAACAATCCGCTCTGTGAGCTACGAAAATACGCGTCGGTACAAAGTGAATCTCTATTCTATACTAGGAGTTGCAATTCTTGTATTAGCCTATATCAGCTCACAGATCAAACCGATTCATGGGATACCGATTTTTGCTTTTCTATCCAACCTATTGATCATTTTGGGGCTTTCTTTCCTCACTCCAATGATCATGGAGATATTGATTAAAGGCATTCGACCTGTCTTACAGCGTTTCTTTGGCATTGAAACCACTTTAGCCAGTCACAACCTATTGAAGGCTACAGGTCGTAACTCCATAACAATTAGTGCTTTAATGATTAGTTTAGCCCTCATTATCAGTGTCTTTACATTGATCGAAAGCTATCATCACACCATTGGCCAATGGTTCAATCGTGTGAATAATGCAGAAATATCTATCACAAAAGGATCCCCACTAGGTAAAGGGGAAATATTACCGATGGAAGAAAGTATTATTGAACCGATTAAAAACTATAAGATGATTGAAACTATCGATTATTACAGGTTTTACAGGACAACTTTTAAGGGTCATTCATTAGATATATTCTCTTTTAAAATGAACGTGGCACGTGACCACATGGACTATGTCTTCATTGAGGGAGACAAGAACTCAGCCTTTAAGGCGATGGAAAATGGCGATAACATCCTCATATCTGAGGATTTAGCCGAAAGACATCAGTTTAAAAAGGGAGATGAGATTGTCCTCAAGACTAAAATGGGTGAGAAAAGTTTTACTATTGCAGGAATTGTAGTTAATTTCTCATCCGGTCATGGGGTCGTATCCATGGGGCGTGAGAGGTTTAATAAATACTGGAAATCTTCTTCAGTAGATATATTCAAGGTTTATCTAACGAAAGGAAGTGACCCAGAAGTGTTCCGTACAATGATGAGCCAAAGAATCGACAAAACCAACAACTTAAATATCACCACTTTTACTAAAGTGAAACGTTATTTTTTAGACGCCATCGACAAGACCTTCAATATGTTCCACGCTTTAGAGTTAATAACTGTTATTATAGCAATTATGGGCGTTGTCAATGCCTTGCTTGCTTCTATCCTTGAGAGGAAACGAGAAATTGGGATACTACGGGCTATTGGGGCTACCAAGAAGCAAATCGGCTGGATCATCCTGTCAGAAGCAGGTCTTATAGGTTTTATCAGTGTTGTTATCGGTGTGGTAGGCGGAGTTCTCCTCTCTTTAGTAACGGTTTTTGTGATCAATAAGCAAACAGTAGGCTGGAATCTGGATTATAGCTTACCGATAAATGTCGTTCTAATCGTATCCATCAGCATGATCATTTTAACAGCATTAGCAGGGTATTTCCCATCCAGACAGACCTTTAAGATCGTTATACGTGAAGCTTTGGAATATGAATAGTGTCTAAATACCCTGGAAAATAGGCCTGATCTCTTTTAAAGCGTTTATGATCACATCGATTTCTTCCACCTTTAACGTTATCGATTTATGAGTTTCTGTAGATTTATTACCTAATCGTGTAATGATCTTTAAGATGGGTTTATTGTTCTTGTTTTTCTTGATGTCAAAGAAGTATGTTTTTGATTTGGTTTTAACCATTTTGCTATATAAAAAGCTTTTTTCATGTTCAATCATCGTATTTTAGCTCACTTTTAGAATATTTTGTATTGACTTATCAAATCCTGTATGTTCTCTACAAATCTATTTAAACAACATTTATTCAAGAAAAATTAGATTATCTAAGAAAATAATTTGCCAATTCCATCATTAATTCTTATAATTACTGGGTATATTTTAATGGAGATTAGATTATGGCAAAGGCCAAAGTGCTGATTACAGGTGATGTTCAGAAAGTTGATTCCAAGATATGGCGACTCCTTAAAGGTCTGGACACGGATCTATCTATTATTGTAGCCCATGACAAAGAAAAGGTCATCGATCATCTCGATAAAAATAGTTTAGACCTCATTTTATGCGATTTAGCTGACAACCCGGAAGGGGATCAAAGTATTAGCGATACGATTCAAAGTCATCTCCCCAAAAAAAATATTCCTCTCATCTTTTATACCAACCAATCAAAAATACGTGACAAGATAAACAATTTCGATAAAATCCATGAAAAGCTTACGGTCCTGGAAGAAACCTGTGCCATAGACCCTCTCACCAGTCTTTATAATCGGCGATATCTGGAAGAACGCTTTGACCAGGAGATATCCAGTTGTCAGCGCCATCAGCACCTGTTATCCTGCTTTATGATTGATATCGATGACTTCAAGTTTGTCAATGACCATTATGGCCATCCTTTTGGCGATTACGTCCTGGCCGAAGTGGCGCAGCTAATTGAAGACAGTTGTCGGATAGGTGATGTTGTGTCCAGGTTTGGCGGTGAAGAGTTTTTTGTTTTACTCCCTCAAACAAACCCCAAGGGTGCTCTCATCTTGGGAGAACGTGTCCGGGAGAATATTGACAAACATATCTTTCAATTTGACAAGTACATTCTCCATTTAACAGTCAGTATTGGCATAACAACCACCACCAACGATATGCCCCAGGATCATTGCCAGCAAACCCTGTTAAAGCAAGCCGATACCGCATTATACCAGGCCAAAAGAAACGGGAAAAATCAAATTGTTGAATGGCAGGTTAGCCCATAATTTCACTGATTTATCTAGACGAATTGGATCTCAGGCGAGATCTGATAAGCGTCAATAAGTGAGACTAGTAAGTCATTGAAATCCTCTTCTTCCACAATCCTGAAATACTCAAGAACTTTAGGTTCAATCACTTTAATACACTCCGTAGCAGGCTCTTTGAGTTCACATAAAACATTGGCTAAATAAGTCGTATAAATCATTGGTATGTCTTCTTCGACTTGTGGAGCCTGTGTGGGATTATGATGTAGACCAATGGCCGTCACTAAAAAGGCTGGGAACTTCCATTTTAAAGCCAGTTTCTGACCTATCTCAGCATGACTAAGACCCAGGACTTCTTTCTCTAAACTTATGATTGATACACCCTTTGCATCACTGAGTTGGTCTATTTTATCTAATAGATTTGGGCTTAGAGACAAAATAACAAACTTGCCAATATCATGAAGAAGACCTGCTAAATAGGCTGACTCGATTTTTTCTTTTGACTTTGTTTGTCTTTTCATTAGATTCTGAGCGAAAAAAGCACAGGCGTAAGAGTGCTTCCAAAGAGTCTTAAGGGTTGTAAAACGATCTTTAAGGACTTTTTTAGCACCCATTGTCAGCAATATAGAGGATAATCGCTGTAATCCGATGATCGTAATAGCCCTGTCTATGGTTTCCGCAGGGGATCGGAGTTTATTCCAGGCAGAATTGGCAACCTTTAATATATTGGCTGAAAAACCTACATCTTCCCTCACAAGGTCGCTGATCTGACTGATTGAGGATTTGGGGTTTTTAATCAATTTTCGGAGGTGGGCGATGTTCTCAGGTATCGGCGGAAGTTGATCGATTTCTTTATAGATGGCTCTCATAATCTCAGTGGTAGTCATACAAACCTCCGAGGATCTTCTAGCTTCCTGACATTACAATTATAACACATTTTGGGGGGATTCACAAGGTCTCATTGAAATTATTGGCTTTTTTCATTATTTTATCTGTCTATGACAGATCGAAAAGCATTTTTCTCGAAGATGAATCGCGTTGTACTCAAAATTGGAACCAACCTCTTGTCTGAGCAAGGAGAGATCAGTATCCTTAAGTTCAAGAAGGTTGTTCAGGAAATCGTTTCCCTAAAGGGATATGTAAAAGACCTGGTTGTTGTCACCAGTGGAGCTATTGGTGCCGGCTGTACTCAAATCCTGAAAAAGAACAAACCCATGACTATCCCCTTAAAACAAGCCTCCGCCAGTATCGGCCAGGTCATCATCATGAAGCACTATATGGAACTATTAGCTGAACACGATTTATTGGTCAGCCAAATCCTTTTAACCGATGGGGTCTTAAAAGATCGGGATCGTTATGTCAATGCTAAAAACACCTTGACGACTTTGTTCCAGTACAATGTGATCCCCATTGTCAATGAAAACGATACGGTTGCCGTGGATGAGATCAAGTTTGGGGAAAACGACACTCTCGCGGCACTGGTCACAAGCCTTGTTGACGCTGATCTCCTCATCCTCCTATCCGACGTAGACGGGTTTTATCTCCATTACAACGAGCCTGACAAGCGAGAGAGGATGAGCGAAATCACTGAAATAACCTCTGAGATAGAGGAAGAAGCTAAATCTCCAGGAAGCCTTTTTAGTACAGGCGGGATGAAAAGTAAATTGACAGCGGCGAAAGTCACTAGTCATCACGGTATTCCCCTAGTCATAGCCAATGGAAATAAAGGAGGAATCATCCAAAAGCTTTTTGATGGGGAAAACGAGGGAACATTATTTTTACCCAGCAAAGTGGATCTGTCCAAAAACCGTAAACGTTGGATCCATCTAAACTCTAGGGCAAAAGGAAAGTTATACATTGATGATAATGCCGTTAAAGCCTTAGTAGAAGGGAATAAAAGCTTGCTTCCCAAAGGTATCATCAGAGTAGAAGGGACTTTTCATAACTATGATACAGTGGAAATCGTTGATCCAGCAGGACAAATAGTGGCGAAAGGCATCACAAACTACAATCACCAGGAAGTTTCAAAGATCCTGGGTGCTCACAGTTCTGATATAGAGAAGATTCTAGGCTATCGATATTATGATTTCGTGGTTCGCAACGACAATTTAGTGATTTTAAAGAATTAAGTGGGTCTCGTGAAAAAAGTAAAAGATTATTACTATCATCTGGCAAAAGAAAAAAACCTCTCAGCACGGAGTGTTTTTAAGCTTCAGGAGATAGACGAGAAATATCATCTCATCAAAAAAGGGATGTCTATCCTGGATATGGGAGCATCACCCGGATCATGGACAGAATACGCTTTGCAGAAGGTCGGAT
>CAJXGR010000105.1 GCA_913053665.1 uncultured Spirochaetia bacterium | reverse complement strand
CTTCTGTTTGATATTCTTCTTCACTTGAGGCAAGGGATTTGGGGATAACTTGTTGAAAAGCATTTAACACTTGTTTTTTGTCAATATTTATATCCTGTTGATCTTCTAATTCTTCATCTTCAACAGATATAATATCTGCAATTTGCTGATAAGGATTTTGTTTTCCTCCTTCTATTAAAGATTTGAGTTTTATTAGTTGATTCAAGTTTAAGGCTATTCGTGTAAAAGGTATATCAATGGGATAATGCTGAGCTTCTGTATCATTCATTTCTGGAATCTTGTTTTCAGGATAATATAAATCTGAAAAGATATCATAACTTCTTTCAATGTAATAGTCTCTTTCTTCCTTTTCGTCTGTAGGTTCTTCAGGAACAGGGGAATTAACAAGATAAAAATCAATTTGGTTGCTTTGAAGTTTAGGGACAACTGTTTCCAAGCCAAACATGTTTTGTTGGTTTCCATAAAAAAATAAAAAAATCATTCTGGAATATCGATAAAAGGCCATCCCGCCAATATCGTTGATACCTGTCCTGGTATCAAGGAATATATAGTCAGGTTTTAATTCTTCTTCTATCTTTTTAAAAAGATGGTCAACATAATAATTACTTTCATTTACAATTTTTATATTAATTTTTGATAGTTTATCAATATAACTTGAAGAATTTGGTCTATCAGTAGATGTTGCAGGGATTATAATTAATTCACCGCCGAACGTACCAATAAGCTTCTGATCATTAATCCTGAAATAATAATCAACCAAGTTGATATCATCTAAATCTTTTTGTTTATTTGCATTGACAGAAATTAAAAAGTCTAGAACCCCTTTAAATGTTAGGTATTCTTCATTTTCTGAACCAAAAATTGAAGCTAAACCCGGGGCTTCAAGATCAAAATCGATAAGAACTATCTTTTTGCCTTCTCTGGCCAAACAAACAGCAGATAATATCATGGCAGTTGTCCTGCCCAAACCGCCTTTGAAAGAGTAAAATGAAATAATGGGTGTTTTTATTTCCTTTTTCTTATATTGAAACCAATTTGTTTTTGATGAATGTCTTTCCGTAAAAAATATATGTTTATACCCTTCTATCTGAATAGAGTCTTTGATTAAATCATTATATATAAAATCTTTGGATTCTATTGCTTCAATATTATCAAGCCATTTCGTAGCATGCTTTTCATTTAAGATTTCTTTTTTAATGATTTCAAAGTCATCTTCCTTTATATCACTAAAGTAAATTGAAAAACGTGAATAAATATTACGCACAAGAAATACGGTTAAACCCTTGGCCCTTGTTTTTAAAAACCCAATGATTTCTTTTTTGACTTGATCAAAGTCATATTGATTTTTCATAATATTCCATCTGTTCTCATTAACTTTAAAATATTCATAACATTCTTAATTTCATTTTGATATGACAATGATGTATTTTCATTGTCCCAATATCCTGAATCATCATATCTATTCAATGGATCCCATTTATTATGTCCAATTAAAATGGTTGGACAATCTATTTTAATACTAATCAAATATTTACTGTCAATTAAACCACTAATGGTCGAATCATTTAATAAATAATCTATTTCTTTATTTAGCTTTTCTAAATTATGCCCAAATTTCTTCCTTTGATTTGAATTAGCCCCCTGCACAATCATTACAACACATTTGGCATAGCATTCAATAACATATCCTGCAAGATAACAAGCCATATGGAATTCATCATTCTCATGAAGAATATGAGATGATCTAAATGACCTTCCGGCAGTTAAATAGTAATTATCCATATTGAACTTGATTTTACAATAGTTTTATAGGTTATAATATAACTAAATCAATATATTGATTTCTATGTTTTTATAATCTTTTCAATCTTCTGTTGGCACCTATCGTCATACAATTAGTAACTCAACAACTCCTTCCTGACATAAGCCTATTCATCAGAAAATATTTGACAATCTAAAGAATATTGATTATATATCAAACTCAACCAATGATTAGAAGAGATCGGATCCATCACAAACTTCATGGATTCTAATAGATTGAATATTGAGTGACTCATTATGATTTTCCCAAAACACTATGACGCTATTGTTGTTGGAGCAGGTCATGCAGGTGTGGAAGCCGCCTTAGCCCTTGCACGACAGCATTTTAATACACTCATCATCACCATGTCAGTGGATCACATCGCTAAAATGTCCTGTAATCCAGCAATCGGTGGACTCGCCAAGGGACATTTAGTCCGTGAGATAGACGCTCTTGGCGGTGAAATGGCTAAAGCCATCGATGAGACAGGTATTCAATTTCGTATGCTCAACACCAAAAAAGGCCCTGCTGTTTGGGCTCCTCGAGCTCAAGCGGATAAAAAAGCCTATCAGGACAGGATGAAACGGATCCTGGAAGAACAAGATCATCTTGATATAGTCCAGGATATGGTTTCTGACTTGGATGTTGTGGATCAGGCTGTTGAAGGGGTTATCACCGAGAGGGGAATCACCTATAAGAGTCAGGCAGTGATCATTACTACCGGGACCTTTTTAAAGGGACTGATTCACATGGGTGACTACAATCAAAAGGCTGGGCGGATGGGTGATTCTTCCGCAGAGACTCTCTCAGATGTCTTTAGACGCCTGGGCTTTGAAGTGGGACGACTGAAAACAGGGACTCCGGCAAGGATTAATAAAAAGAGCATTGACTTTTCCAAGGTGGAACGTCAAGAAAATGAAGACTTTTCTTTTAGCTTCTCCCATTTCACGAAAGAGCCACCTAAAACGGTGATCGATTGTTACATCACCTATACCAATCCCCGTACCCATGAGATTATCAGAAAGAACCTGGACCGTTCTCCCATGTACACAGGGAAAATTGAGGGAGTTGGCCCACGTTATTGCCCTTCCATAGAGGATAAAGTGGTTCGCTTTGAAGATAAGGATCGCCACCAGCTGTTTTTAGAACCCGAGGGTTTAGACACCAACGAGGTCTATATAAACGGTCTATCCTCCTCTCTCCCTGAAGACGTCCAATATGAAATGATTCATTCCATTGAAGGATTAGAGAATGCCGACATCATCCGGATGGGTTATGCGGTGGAGTATGACTTTTGCAACCCCCTTCAGCTTAAAAGCACCTTGGAGACAAAGCGAATAAAGAACCTGTACTTTGCTGGCCAGATCAATGGGACAAGTGGTTATGAGGAGGCGGCGGCTCAAGGGCTGATAGCGGGAATTAATCTTGCCTTAAAGCTAAAAGGCGAATCACCCATTATACTGGATAGAACAGAAGGCTATATCGCTGTTCTTATTGATGATCTGGTGACCAAGGGAGCTGATGAGCCTTACAGGATGTTTACTTCACGGGCTGAGTACCGTTTGAACTTGCGCTATGACAATGCTGACCAGCGTCTTATGCACTATGGCTATCGCTTTGGCTTAATAGATGAGGAATACTACCGTCAGTTCCAGGAAAAGATGACTCACATTGAGAAAGCCTTATCTTTCATCCGGTCATGGCACATCAAATTGAGTGAGACAAAGGATTACCCACTCTATGAAGGGAGAAAGATCCGTCCTGGCGATCCTTTAAACACTATTATCAAACGAGACGACTTATCCCTAAAGGATGTGATGGGTTTTTACCCCGAATTGCATGGTCTAACCGATGATGAGGTCCGACAGGTCGAGATTCAAGTGAAATACGAAGGATATATCCAAAAGCAAAATGAACAGATTGAACGGTTTAAAAAGCTGGAAGATAAAAAGATACCTGACTATTTTAATTATGATAAAATAGAAGGCTTACTCACAGAGGCCAGAGAGAAGCTTAAGAAGGTAAAACCCTATTCCATAGGCCAAGCCGCTCGTATCTCAGGAGTCAACCCAAGCGATATTTCCTTATTGATGATCCATTTAAAGGTATAAAAACGAATAACAGCTACTTTAGACTGTCTGGATACATCGAATTATCCATGAATCACTTCACTAGGACTTCTTCTGACTACGACTCAACCTTGAGAGGAGCCTCCGAGCCATGTCTCCAAACAATTCTGTCTGTGTGGGATGGGGATGAATAGCGTGAGCCACCTTTTCTAATGTCATATCTCCTGCCACCATCATCACGGCCTCACCAATCAGGGTATCCGCATGGTCTGTAAGAAAATGTACGCCAAGTATCCTATGACTGGCCTTTTCAACGACCATCTTGATCAAACCATCTGTCTCACCAGTGATCATGGCTTTCGCATCAATGCTCATGGGTACCTTCACTTCTACAGCGTCCATCCCCTTGCTTTTAGCTTGTTCCACTGATAGACCCACGAAAGCCGCTTGGGGGCGAGTGAAAATCACACCACAATCCTTGTCCTGATCGTAGGGAAAAGGCTCACCCCCCAGGAGTCCAGCCACGACTCTCCCCTGTTGACCAGCGGTATGAGCCAGCATCAATCCACCAATTACGTCTCCTACTGCAAATATATGGGGAACATTCGTCCGGCAGTACTGGTCAACAGCAATGACACCTTTTTCCGTTTTAATATCTGCTTTATCAAGGTTTAGAGGTTCAAGAACAGGGCGTTTACCCGTGGCAATCATCACGTAATCACAGGAACAGGTTTTCGTTTGGCCTTCAACATCCCCATAGGAAAGGGTCATAGCACCTGGCGAGCCGCTGATCTCCTGCACCTTGGCAGAAGTGATGATCGTGAGATTCTTTTCTTTCTTGTTCAAGAGTGCTGTAAGAGTATTCGCTATCTCAGTTTCCACCTCTGTCAATGGCCTATCCAGAGCCTCAAGGACTGTGACTTCAGTCCCAAAGTCTGCAAAAATCTGGGCCATCTCAAGGCCAATAGCACCTGCACCGATTATCCCAAGCTTTGCAGGACATTTTTTCAGCCTCCAGATCGTATCAGAAGTAAGAACACCCTCATTTTTAGCTCCAGGTATAGGTGGGACGAAGGGTGGAGCACCTGTCGCGATGACCGCGACACCAAAACGGATAGACTCCTTCTCATTGTCATTTAACGTTTCAGCCCTTCTATAGGGGTCCTCCGAATTACCGGATGTATTCACTTCAAGGCTATGATCAGAAGTAAAGGAGGCAAAACCTTGAATCACATTGATCTTGACTCCTTTATCCGTCTTGAGTGCCATGCCACCCCGTGTTTCCAGTATATTACGGCGGTGTTTCTCTAATCCTTCCCAATGGAGAACGGGTTCCTGGGTTCCTTCAACACCTAACAGGGTGTCGTGGAGGCGATCACGCACACGATCAGCCGAAGCACGCCAGATCTTTGAAGGGATACAGCCTCGCCATAGGCACTCTCCTCCAGGAAATGGGGCATTATTGATCATGGCAACCTTTTTCCCACGCTGAACCAGGTCACGGGCACAATCCTCACCTCCCGGCCCACCACCGATCACTACGACGTCATAGTCCCAATCACCCTCTGGAATGGTTACTGTCGGTGACTTGCTTATTGAATTATCTGCTGATACGATACTTGTCGTTTTGTTCAGCCATAATGGGGACTCAACCAGCTCTTTAAAAGTGCGTAAGAACTTGGCGGCGTCGGCACCGTTTACTATACGATGATCAGCCGTTATGGTCACCGGCATTCCATCGTGACCCGTTGTTGAGATGGCAAAAATAGCGGATGTTCCCGGCACAGGGATCGCGTCAAAAGAGGCTACGCCCATCATACCCATATTGGATATGGTGAATGTTGGATTGGAATACTCATCGGGCTTAAGGCGACGAGCACGTGCTCGACTCACCAAGTCTTTCCATGATGAATTAAGCTCTTCCATACTATGACCCATCACATCCCGAAGGATAGGCACCACCAAGCCCATACCATCCGTTTCAACCGCAATTCCCACATCAATCTGATCTCGCTCAACGATGCGGTCTTCATGCTGATAAACAGCGTTCACTTTAGGATGTTTCTCAATAGCCAGTGCTGAGGCCTTTGCTAACGCGACAGTTAGGGAATATCTATTGGATTTTGCTGTTTTGGCCAAAGCTTGCGGCTGCACGAGAACGGTAACACGAAATAGAGGCATCGAGAGGGAATATTCCATATTATGTGCGACAGCCTTTTCCATTCCATTCATGGGTCGTCCTGACCCGGCTATCTGGTAGATACGTTTGGAGGCGGTTTTGGGTATCTGATTGTTTAAGACGTCCGCGGCAACGATTGTTCCATGAGGCCCTGAGCCAACTATACTGTTCAGGTTAATCCCGTGAGCCCCGGCTAGCTGACGAGCATAGGGAGTAGCATTGCCCCGTCGAGGCCGTGGTGCAGGCGATGCACCGTGTGGCATCACTGGAACACGGGTCTTATGGAGTGATGTACCTGATGGAGTGGATTTAGGCCTTTCAGACACTGTTGTGGTGACAGGTCCAGGGGAATCCGACTTCTGACTGTCTAAAACCTGATCTGATGATGAGACGAGATAAGCAATAGCCTCCCCCACAGGGACAACAGAATCTATTATTGCCACAGGTCCTGATAGAAAGCCGTCACGGAAGACTTCAACATCCATAACAGCTTTGTCCGTCTCGACCGTAGCAACGACATCGCCTCGCTCTACCCTGTCACCCATTTCTTTTTCCCAACTGACCAACATGCCTTCTGTCATGGTGTCCGAGAGTTGAGGCATCTTGATAGGATGGGAATCCGCTGGCTGAACATCGGTTTCAGCTGGTGTACTTTGCGGCGATTGAGTCTCAATAGAGGATTCTTGAGTGGCATCGGTTTGCGTCTCAATGGGTGTCCCGGCATCTCCCACCTCATCCTGGCTTTCAACCAGATAGGCGATAGGATTCCCCACTGGAACAACATCATTCTCATTGGCTAAGGGGCCGGATAGATAGCCGTCACGGAAGACTTCGACGTCCATAATAGCTTTGTCCGTCTCAACTGTAGCGACAACCGTCCCCCGTTCTACCTTCTCACCAGGTTTTTTCTCCCAGGATACGATGGTTCCCTCTGTCATGGTGTCCGAGAGCTGGGGCATTTTTATAATATAAGGTTCTGCCATATTTTTATCTTTATAATACAGGTTAAAGCCTTTTCATGACATGGTTAGCAAAACATATACAGCAACTAAAGCTTACCCATCACCTTAAGAGCTCCCTGATAAACATCCTCTACATCAGGGATTGCGGCCTTTTCAAGATTGCGATTAAAGGGTACAGGCACATCCGCCGCATGAATACGCACAGGCTGAGCGTCCAAGGCGTAAAAGCAATCCTCAGTGACCACAGCCATGATCTCAGCACCCACTCCCACCGATGCCTCATCTTCCTCCGCCACCAAAAAGCGATGGGTCTTTTCCACAGAACGGCGTATGGATTCACGATCCAGGGGTTTCAAAGCCCGCAGATCCAGGACTTCTGCACTGATGCCATCTTTCTCCAGCCGCTTCGCCGCATTAAGACAGAGATGCACACTGTAATTATATCCAATTAAAGTAATATCTGATCCCTCACGTACCACTTCCGCCCCTTCTAGCGGCCGAAAATACTCTTCATCAGGGATATTTTCCTTTAGAGTATACATTTGCTCGTGTTCGATAACAATCACTGGGTCATTACACCGTACAGCCGATTTCAGCATGCCGCATGCGTCTAAAGGCCCTCTGGGAGTGACCACACGGAGTCCCGAAGTGCTCATAAACATACGGGCCAGTCGGGCTGAATGCTGGGCGGCCAGCTGATGGGCGGTACCACCCGGTGTACGCATTACAATCGGACAGGTCACACGGCCCCCCGACATATAACGGATTTTAGCGGCCGCGTTGATCAGTGTATCCAGGGCTAACAATGCGAAATTAATAGACATGATCTCAATGATAGGACGTACACCCACCATAGACGCACCAATACCGATTCCCGTGAAGGAATTCTCCGAAATAGGCGTGTCAATAATGCGTTTCTCACCATACTTGTCGTATAATCCGGATGTGGCCTTATATGTCCCGCCAGCCAGCCCAATATCTTCACCCATAGCAATAACCATAGGGTCATTGGCTAATTCTTCGTCATGGGCCCTGCGAATGGCCTCCCAATAAGCGGTTTCTGCCATGTTTACCTCGTTATGATTGCAATGGTCCGATCCAGCGAGGATCAGGATTGTCATCTAAAACATATTTACTTAAGTCTTCAACCTTAGGCTCAGGACTCTCTTCAGCAAACTTGATGATTTCGTTTTCGATCTCTTCATCGATAGCTGTTTCCATCTTCTTGATTTCCTTTTCAGAAAGGATGCCAGCCTCTTTGAGACGATTACCGTATATAAGAATTGGGTCTCGGTTGATCCACTCAGCTTCTTCTTCCTTACTGCGGTAGCTTTTGGAGTCTGACATGGAGTGACCACGATATCGGTAGGTCATAAACTCAATAAAATACGGGCCTTTCCCCGAACGCACGTGGTCAATAGCCTTTTCAGCGGCTTCCATAACCACATCAATGTCCTGACCATCGTGTTGGCTGGATTCTATACCATATCCACTGACTCGTTTATACTGGTCTTGTACCACCGTAGAGCGATGGATGACTGTACCAATGGCGTATAGATTGTTTTCACAGACAAATAATACGGGTAGGTTCCACAAAGATGCCATATTGAGGGTTTCGTGGAAAGTCCCCTGATTGTTGGCTCCATCGCCTAAAAAGCAAATGGCGATTTGATCCGTTCCCTTCATCTTGGCTCCCATGGCGAGACCGGCCGCCAAAGGAAAGGGTTGACCCACCAAAGCGTATCCACCCATGAAGTTGACCGTAGGATCAAAGATATGCATGGATCCACCCCGGCCTTTGGAGGATCCTGTCTCCTTACCATAGAGTTCAGCCATCACTTCTTTGGGGGAAGCCCCTGCTTTCATTGCATGAACATGGTCTCGATAGCCGGTGATCACATAATCATGTCCACAGCGTGCTTTCTCCAGCACACCAGTGGCCACCGCCTCCTGACCCGAATAGAGATGAAGAAATCCCCCCACTTTACGTTCCATATAAGCTTCGTAGGTTCGGTCTTCAAAACGACGATAGAAGATCAATTCACGGAATAAACGTTTTTGGTCTGATGGATTCATGAATCCCCTTTATTAAGAGTAGGATTATTACTATTAAATATAATAATCATGAGTGACAAAAAAGCAAGGAAAATATTAAAAATCCATAAAATCCTGATATACCAAACTGATTTTAATTTGTCCGGTTATAAAACTTGTCACCCGTAGAGACGCATGGCCATGCGTCTCTACGGGTGACAAGTCATAAACTTTTCAGTATCTCAAC